>CAMBCD010000354.1 GCA_945863085.1 Bordetella parapertussis | reverse complement strand
CAGCACCCGTCCTGCGCCTGCCTCCAGCAACCGGCGGCGGATCGCCGCCAGCGTATGCCCCTCGTCCAGAATGTCATCAACCACCAGCACCGTGCGATCCAGCACCATTTCCGGCACATCCACGCGCCAGTCCAGTTCGCCACCACGTGTGGCGTCGCCGTAACGCGTGGCATCGACATAATCAAAGTCCAGCGGAAACTGCAGCAGCGGCAACAAATGCCCGGCGAACACCACGCCGCCGCGCATCACCGCGAGCAGCAGCGGCTGCTCTTCACACAGTGCTGCTGTAATTTCTCCGGCGACGCGCGCCACCGCCTGCCCGACTGCGTCCGGGGCAAACAGTTGTTCGGAGCGTGCCAGCAAAGCCCTGGCTTCAGCGGATGAAGATTGCAAAGGCAGGGAATCAATAAGTGAAGGTGACGACATCGTCGTCCATGGCTTGCTCGATCACATAGGCGCCGCCAATGATTTCATCGATCTCCGGAATCAGGTCGTCACCCCACAATTCCAGTGTCGGGGTGCAGACCTTGAAGCGGACACCCGCCTCATGCGCATCCTTGATGTAATCATAAACGCTCTTCAGCGCACCTTCGGTGACAAACAGTTTTTCGGCGACACCCTTTTTCGCCAGTTCACCGGCACGCGCGGTCAGGATCACCTCGACTTCGTAATCCATCGCGGCCGCCACCGTTGCCTGGAAAAATGGCGCACCCAGCTCCGGCACATTGGACGGGTCAGTATTGACCATGATGATCATCAGTTTGCTTGCCATGTAGTACCTTGACGAAAAACTTGACGGGCTAATGCAGCGCGGGATGCCGGCAGCCGATTATATCCGGGTGACTGCGACTCCCCGTTCAGGCCGGCAATCGCCGCAGATAGCGCCTGAACGCCGCGCCGACTTCCGGATGTTTTTTCGCCAGTTCCACGTTCGCTTCCAGGTAACCGAGTTTGCTGCCGCAGTCATAGCGACGGCCCTCGAATTCGCAGGCCAGCACGGTTTCGCGGTGCTGCAAACGCGCAATGGCATCGGTCAGCTGGATTTCGCCGCCGGCGCCGGCTTTTGAACCGGACAGCTCGGCGAATATGCGCGGGGTCAGGATGTAACGGCCAACCACGCCCAGCCGGGACGGCGCCTTTGCCGCCGGTGGTTTTTCGACGATGCCGCTGATCTGGTGGGGCGAGCGCGAACGCGGCGGCACCGCGACCACGCCGTAACGGGAGATCTCCGCCTTGGACACCTGCTGCACGGCAATCACCGAGGCGCCATTCGCCTGATGCAAACGCTCCATCTGCGCCAGCACCGGCGTGTGCGCATCGATCAGGTCATCGGCCAGCAACACCGCAAAAGACTCGTTGCCCACGGCAGGCTGCGCACACAGCACCGCGTGGCCCAGTCCCAGCGGCTGCGCCTGGCGCACGAAGATGCAATTGACGCCACGGGGCAATATTGCACGCACCTCCGCCAGCAATTGGGTCCGGCCGTTCTGCGCCAGCACCATTTCCAGTTCAACGGCCTGGTCGAAATGGTCTTCGATCGCGCGTTTGCCACGGCCCGTGACGAAGATCAGCTCGGTCACCCCGGCCGCAATCGCCTCCTCCACCGCGTACTGGATCAGTGGTTTGTCGACAACGGGCAGCATCTCTTTCGGACTGGCCTTGGTTGCCGGCAAGAAACGGGTGCCCAATCCGGCCACCGGAAAAACCGCCTTGCGTATGGATGTGCGTTTCACCAATGGTCCTTTCGCGTTACGACTCATTTATAACCTCTTTTTACGACTCCAGCAGCGCAATCAACTGCTGTTCATCAATGATCCGGATGCCGAGGGCCTGCGCCTTGTCGAGTTTGCTGCCGGCATCACTGCCGGCCACCACAAAATCGGTTTTTTTGGACACGCTGCCCGTCACCTTGCCGCCCGCAGCCTCGATCCGTGCCTTTGCATCATCCCGGCTCAACCCGGGCAACGCTCCGGTCAGCACAAAAGTCTTGCCGGCCACCGCGCCCGAAACTGCAGCCTGGGCCGCAACCGCCTGATAACGCACGCCGGCGGCGCGCAATCCGGCAATCACCTCCAGATTGTGCGGCTCGGCGAAAAATTGCGCCACGCTTTGCGCCACGATGGGACCGACATCCGGCACCTGCTGCAGCGCCGACTCATCCGCGGCAACCACCGCCTCCAGGCTGCCGAAAGACTTTGCCAGGTCACGCGCCGTGCTTTCACCGACGTTGCGGATGCCCAGCGCGTAAATCAGCCGCGCCAGCGTGGTATCGCGGCTCTTCGCAATCGCCGCCAGCACATTGGCCGCGGATTTTTCACCCATGCGTTCCAGTCCGGCCAGCGCCTGCATGTCCAGCGCGTACAGATCAGCGGAAGTGCGTACCAGGTCCTGGTCCACCAGTTGCTCCACCAGCTTGTCGCCCAGCCCCTCGATATCCAGCGCGCGGCGCGATGCAAAATGCAGCAGGGCCTGTTTGCGCTGGGCACTGCAGTACAAACCACCGCTGCAGCGTGACGCAGCCTCGTCCTCCTGCCGCACCACCAGCGAATCGCAAACGGGACAGCGCGCCGGCATCACAAAACGGTCTTCATCACGCCGCGGCCCTGGCGTCGCCACGCGCACGACTTCCGGAATCACGTCGCCGGCGCGACGCACCACCACGGTGTCACCGGTGTACACATCCTTGCGCCGCACCTCGTCCTCGTTGTGCAGCGTGGCGTTGGTGACATTGACGCCGCCGACGAACACCGGCTGCAGCCGTGCCACCGGCGTCAGCGCACCGGTACGACCGACCTGCACATCGATACCAAGCACCACGCTGGTCGCTTCTTCCGCCGGAAACTTGTGGGCCACGGCAAACCGCGGCGCCCGCGCGACATGGCCGAGCTGCTGCTGCGCCGCCAGACTGTTGACCTTGTAGACCACGCCGTCGATGTCATAGGGTAGTCCCGCACGGGCTTCACCGATGCGGCGGTAGTAGTCCAGCAAACCGGCAACGCCGCGCACCACGGCACGTTCCCGCGCTACGCGGAATCCATTTTTATCAATAAAATCAATTATTTGTGAGTGACTCTCAAGGTTTACCGGCACTTCCGCAGCGCCAAGGCCGTAGGCAAAAAATGTCAGCTTGCGCCCTGCCGTGATCCTGGGATCGAGCTGGCGCAATGAACCCGCCGCCGCATTGCGCGGATTGACGAACAGTTTCGCGTCCTGCGCCTGTTGCTGCTGATTCAGTCGCTCGAAATCCGCGCGCAGCATCAACACCTCGCCGCGCACTTCAAGCAACTGCGGCGCCAGATCCTGCGCCAGCTGCAGCGGAATCGACCGTATGGTGCGCAGGTTTACCGTCACATCCTCGCCAGTGTAACCGTCACCACGGGTGGCCCCGCGAACGAATTTT
>CAMBCD010000353.1 GCA_945863085.1 Bordetella parapertussis | reverse complement strand
GAAAATGGTGGTGCCGTATTTGCGTTCCTCGCCGAGCAGCTTGTCCGGGAAAGGCTGGCGTTTGTAGACCGGCAGCGAAGAACGCGGCTGGTAGCTGTTGCTCTCCGGAGAATAGGAACCGTCGGGCTGATGCACACCCGTGCGTGCCGGCTCCAGCACCCAGGACGGCAAGGGCGTGCTGACCATGGCCTTGCCTGCGGCAATGTCCTCGGCGATCCAGCCGGCAATCTGCCGCCAGCCGGCCGATTGCCAGATTTCGAAGGGACCGGTATCCCAGCCGAAACCCCAGCGGATTGCAAAGTCGAGATCGCGGGCATTGCTGGCAATCGCCTCCAGGTGCAGCGCGCAGTAATGGAAGGAATCACGGAAAATGGACCAGATGAACTGCGCCTGCGGATGATCCGAGGCATGCAGCTGCGCAAAACGTTCGGCGGGATTCTTGTTTTTGAGGATTTCGACGACGGCCTCATCGGCCTTGCCGTCGGATACGCGATAACCACCGGTCTTCAGGTCGAGTACCTGGATGTCTTTGCCGATTTTCTGGTACACGCCCTTGCGCGTTTTCTGGCCCAGCGCGCCGCTGTCGATGAGTTTCTGCATCCAGGCCGGAATGCCGTAGTACCTGTGCCAGGGATCTTCGGGCAGCGTGTCGCGCATGGTGTGCACGACATGGGCAAAAGTATCAAGGCCGACCACGTCGGCGGTGCGGAAGGTCGCGCTGCGCGGACGGCCGACCAGCGGGCCGGTCAGCGCATCGACGGTGTCAAATCCGATGCCGAGACGTTCGGCGTGGTGCAGCGTCGCCAGCATCGAAAATACGCCGACGCGGTTGGCGATGAAATTCGGCGTGTCCTTGGCACGCACCACACCCTTGCCCAGCGTGGTGACGAGAAAACGTTCGAGGTCGTCGAGGATGCCGGAGTCGGTGCCGGTGCAGGCGATCAGTTCAACGAGGTGCATGTAACGCGGCGGATTGAAAAAGTGCACGCCGCAGAAACGGTGACGCTGTTTCTCGGGGAAGGCGCCCGCCAGTTTGTTGATCGACAGGCCCGAGGTGTTGCTGGCGAAGATGGTTTGTTCGCCCAGGTACGGCGCGACCTTGTGATAGAGGTCTTCCTTCCAGTCCATGCGTTCGGAGATCGCCTCGATGACGATGTCGCAGCCGCGCAGCAGTTCGAGGTGCTGGCCGTAATTCGCCGGTTCGATCAGGTCGGCTCGATCTTTCGTCGCCAGCGGACTTGGCTCAAGTTTTTTCAGGTTGGCCACGGCCTTCAGCACGTTGCCGTTGGGGTCGCCCTCCTTTGCCGGCAGTTCGAACAGGATGACCGGGACATTGGCATTGACGAGATGCGCGGCAATCTGGGCACCCATGACACCGGCACCCAGCACGGCCACCTTGCGCACCATCAGGGGATGAGCGGGCATGGGGATGACACTCCTGAAAGACACTTGCTGAGGAACGTTACTAAAATGCGGGGGCTGAAAAAAGCGTGCTGAAAACGTCAATTCATTCTAGCATCCTGCCACGCAAAGCCAATCCGGCAGGCCTGAAAAAAACGGGCAGCCCGCAGGCCGCCCGCTGTACCCTGCTGATGCCACTGTTCAGAAGTTGTAGCTCGCCTGCGCGCTCAGGATATGTACGCTGGGATCATTGTAACTGCCGACCACGTTGCCCTGACCGCCAAGACCGAGACCACCCATACGGTTGATCGGTGCATCCTTGATGAACAGGTAGGCATAACCGAAGTCCAGTGTCAGTTGCTTCGAGGCCTGATACTTGGCGCCGATGGCCAGCCAGGTGCGGTCGTTGTCGGGCAGCGTCACAGTGCGGTGCTGGTCAGTAACGGGGCTCTTGTCATAAGCCGCACCAAATTTCAGCATCAAATCGTTGCGCATCTGGTAATTGGCGCCGATACCGATGCGGTAGGTATCCTTGAATTCAAAATCAAAGCGGGCGGTCTGGCTACCGGCGGCACCCAGGGCCCAGGTTGAACCTGCGATCACAGGCACCTGCTTGATCGTGCTCCACCGGGTAAACGTAATGTCGCCCAGCAATTGCCACTTCGGATCAAGCTGATGCGAAATTCCCCAGGCCAGCGTGTCCGGCACCTTGGCTGTCGCACTGATCGGTGTTGATGCAGTGCCGATCACTGGAATACCTCTCACTACAGCCGTGCCCTTCAGGTCGTGCTTGATTGCTGAACGGTACGCAAGCCCGATACGGGTTGCCGGAGACAGGTTGAACATTGCACCGAGGTTGAAGCCGAAGTTGTTGTCATCCATTTCCAGTTTGCTCTGCGCCTCGACACCGATGAATGAGGAACGGTTAACCTCGACCTCTGCATGCTGAAAACTGATACCGGCACCCAGTGAAACCACATCGCTCAACTTGTAGGCGATGCTGGGGTTGATGTCGATGGTCTTGATCTCGGCTTTCTGCGATTGGAAGCGACCAACCCAGCCACGGTCATATTCAGTGGCCAGACCGAAGGGTACGCTGATACCCACGCCAACCCACCATTTCGGATCAATCTGCCATGACAGATAGGCATTCGGCACGGCAGCCAGTCCACCGGCATCACCACCGTTGCCGCCGGGTGACGGCAAACCACCGGGCGCTGCTGAAGTCCCGGAATTGCTGAATTCCGATGACGGCTGGATCAGGTTGATCGCGCCAACGGCCTGACGTCCCGGCAGACGCGTCATGCCGGCCGGATTAAAAAATATCGTACTCGCGTTTTCAGCAGCCGCTGCCTGTCCGGCATAGGCATTGCCGAGACCGCTGGCATTCTGTTCCATCAGCTGGAAGCCCGAGGCAGCCGCCTGTCCGGTCATTGCAGCCAATGCCGCAGACACAGATAAGCCTATGATTTTATTTTTAAATTTCATAACCCTCTCCTTGAATGACCGTTTTGGTGGTTTGCTTCAGCTATTGAGTTTTTCCAAAAACATGACAGCCTCATTTGCCAACTAAGTTGCCAACTGAGCAGAGGCACGTTTTTGTCATTATTGATGAAATTCTCAATCATTGCCGCGATGGTTCGCGATCTGGAAAAACATGTTACTCGCCAACGCGCTGATTTCAACAGGAAATTTCGCTGCATCATCCGGTCTGTGGCGGGGATACCACACGCGGCTTGCGATTGTTGTCCACGGCGACATAGGTCAGCACCGCTTCAGTCACTTTGACGCACTCCTCGCGCTCTGGACGGCGCTGCGCATAAACCTGCACGTCAACGGTAATCGACGTCCGGCCCACTTTGACGACTTCTGCGTAAAAACTGACGATATCGCCGACAAATACCGGCTGGCGGAACACGAAGGAATTAACCGCCACCGTCGCCACCCGCCCCTGCGCCAGGCGGTGCGCAGGAATACTGCCGGCCAGGTCGACCTGCGCCATGATCCAGCCACCGAAAATATC
>CAMBCD010000352.1 GCA_945863085.1 Bordetella parapertussis | reverse complement strand
CTGTCGTTCATCGGCCTCGGCGTGCGGCCGCCGACGGCGGAGTGGGGGATCATGGTGGCCGAGGGTGCGAACTACATCATCTCCGGCGAATGGTGGCTGGCGTTGTTCCCCGGTGCTGCGCTGATGCTGGCGGTGTTCACCTTCAACCTGCTCGGTGACGGCCTGCGCGACCTGGTTGATCCGCAGCGCCGCACCTGATCTGCGTTATCAACCCACGATGACCACCCAATTGCATAACCCGCCGCTGCTGTCCGTCACCGATCTTTGCGTCGAGTTCGCCACGCGCAAGGGTCCCGTCACCGCCGTGCGTTCGGTCAACCTGCAGATCGCCAAGGGCGAGACCCTGGGCATCGTCGGCGAATCGGGCTCCGGCAAGTCGGTGACTTCGTACGCGGTGATGCGCATCCTCGACCGCGCCGGACGCATCGTCTCCGGCGGCATCGAGTTCGGCGGCATGCAACTGCACGATGCCGATGAAGCCACGATGAGCGATCTGCGCGGGCGCGAGATTTCGATGATTTTCCAGAATCCGCGTGCGGCGCTGAATCCGATCCGCACCGTCGGCAAACAGATCGAGGACGTGCTGATCCGCCATGCGCAGACCAACCACGAAAACGCCAAGGCCAAGGCGATCGAGGCGCTGGAGCATGTGCGCATCCGTGACGCCGCACAGCGTTATCACGCCTATCCCTTCGAACTCTCCGGCGGCATGTGCCAGCGCGTGGTGATCGCCATCGCACTGGCCTGCAAACCGCAGCTGCTGATTGCCGATGAACCGACCACCGGTCTTGATGTCACCACGCAGCGGGCGGTGATGGAGCTGGTGCGCGACCTGACCCGTTCCCAGGGCATGTCGACACTGCTGATCACCCACGACCTCGGCCTCGCCGGTGAATACTGTGACCGCATCGTTGTCATGGAAAAAGGCCATGTGGTCGAGCAGCAGGACACGCGCAAGCTGTTTGAGGCGCCGGCGCATCCCTACACGCGGCGGCTGATCCGCTCAACGCCGCATGCCGCAGAGACCATCCGCGACTTGTTACCGGAAGATTTGCGTTTGCCGCCACCGCCCGCAGCAACACTGGTGGCTGCTGATGCGCCGCTGCTGGAAGTGCGCGACCTGGTCAAAGCCTTTGATCCGCCCGGCGGATTCCTGCAGCGTCTGAAAAATCGCGGCACTACTGCATCGCAGCCGATGCGCGCCGTCGACAGCATCAGTTTCAGCATTGCCCGCGGCGAAAGTGTCGGACTCGTCGGTGAATCGGGTTGCGGCAAATCCACCACTTCGGCGATGGTGATGCGCTTGCTTGATTCCACCTCCGGCAGCATCCGTTTCAAAGGCATCGAACTGACGACGGTGCCTGCCGCTGAGTTCGCGCGTTCTCCGCTGCGCCGCGAACTGCAGATGGTGTTCCAGGATCCGCACGAAAGCCTTAATCCGCGCGCCACCGCCGCGCAATCCATCGCCGATCCGCTGCTGCGGCTCGAAGGCATGACCGACGGCGCCGCGATCCGCGCCCGTGTCGAAGCGCTCGCGACACAGGTCGGGTTGCCGCTGGATTTGCTCGACCGCCTGCCGCACCAGCTCTCCGGCGGCCAGAAAGCGCGCGTAGGCATCGCCCGCGCCATTGCCACCAAACCGGAGCTGCTGATCCTCGATGAACCCACTGCCGCACTTGATGTATCAGTACAGGCGGTGGTGCTGAACCTGCTCGCCGACCTGAAAGCGGAATTTGGCATGAGTTACCTGTTTGTCAGCCACGACCTGGAAGTCGTGCGCCTGTTGTGCGACCGCGTGATCGTGATGCGCGCGGGCGTCATCGTCGAGGAGGGCGCATCCGCGCAAATCCTCTCCGCACCCAAGGCCGACTACACCCGTGAACTCCTGGCAGCGATACCGCGACCGGTGCACCTGCCGCGGCATGCCGGGGAGCCGGCGCAGGCGGCACGGGCATGACTGCAATGCATACCGTTGCCGAAATCCGTGGGGCCGTGGCCGGAGGCAAGGTCGCGGCGGCGGATCTGCTGCGTCGCCGCTGGCAGCAGCTGCAGCAACTCAACAGTGCGGCGCGCGATCCGGCCTGGATCAGCCTCGCCAGCGAAGCGCAACTTGAAGTCCAGCTCGCCGCGCTGGCGCAACGCGATCCGGCGGCCTGCCCGCTCTACGGCGTGCCGTTTGCGGTCAAGGACAACATCGACGTCGCCGGCTGGACCACCACTGCGGCATGCCCCGGGTTCGCCTACCTTGCCGAAAACACGGCGCGTGTCGTGGCGCTGCTGCAGGCCGCGGGTGCGGTGCTGCTCGGCAAAACCAACCTCGACCAGTTCGCCACCGGACTGGTCGGCACGCGTTCACCCTACGGCAGTGTGCCCAATGTTTTCAGTGCGCAACACATCAGCGGCGGATCGAGTTCGGGTTCGGCCTCGGTCGTCGCGCGCGGCCTGGTCGCTTTTGCACTGGGTACCGACACCGCAGGTTCGGGCCGCGTACCCGCAGGGTTCAACAACCTGATCGGCTGCAAACCGACCCCCGGCATTGTCAGCAACGAGGGCGTGGTGCCGGCCTGCAAAACACTGGATTGTGTATCGTTGCTGACGCTGACCGCGGCCGATGCCGCCACGGTGTTTGCGGTGATGGCCGGCGCCGATGCGCTGGGACCGGCGGAGCCGGTGTTCAACCGGCCCGCTCGCCAGCGTTACGCGCTGCTGGCGCAGCCGCGTGTCGGCGTGTTGCGCGATGCGTTTTTTGTCAGCGCCGCCTACCGCAAACTCTACGATGCGAGTTGCCGGCATCTGCGGGCACTGCAATGTGAACAGGGCCTGTTCGACCTTGCGCCCTTCACCGAAGTCGCCACACTGCTCTACCAGGGGCCGTGGGCTGCGGAGCGTTATGCCATTGCCGGCGCCATGATCGAACGCGGTGCGCCGGGCCTTGATGCCGTGGTTGCCGAAGTCATCAGCGTCGGCAAAAATTTCACCGCGGTGGACACCTTCAATGCCCTGTATCGGGTGCGCGAACTGGAAGCCGTGACGCGCAAGGTGTGGGACGAATTCGATGTACTGATGGTGCCGACCGCACCCAACCTGCCGACGACGGCGGAAGTGGCGGCGGAACCGGTATTGCGCAACAGTGAGCTCGGCACCTACACCAATTTTGTCAACCTGCTCGGGCTGTCGGCCATCGCCGTGCCCTTCGGGTTTACCGAAGACGGCCTCCCGTTCGGCGTCACCTTCATCGCGCCGGGCGGCAGTGACTGGGCGCTGATCGAATTCGCCGCGCAGTGGCAGCGTTCGCGCGCCTTGCCGCTGGGGGCGAAACTGCGCGCGCTGCAGGCCGCGGACATTCTCGTGCCCGGATCACCGCCGGGATCCCTGCCGCTGGCCGTGGTCGGCGCACATCTCTCCGGCATGCCGCTGAACCATCAGCTTGTTG
>CAMBCD010000351.1 GCA_945863085.1 Bordetella parapertussis | reverse complement strand
GCACCATGCAGCCCGGTTTGAGCACAGAACTGGGCCAGCAAATACTCATCGACAATCGCGGCGGCGCCCAGGGCAGCCTCGGTACGGCCATCGCCGCAACCGCGAACCCTGACGGGTACACGCTGGTCATCGCGGAGATCGGGGCCACCGCGGTGGCCCCCGCGCTGATGCCCAAGCTGAGTTTCAGCGTGGCGAAGGATTTCGCCGGCATCAGCCAGTTGATCGAACAACCGTACATCATGTCCGTGCATCCGAGTGTACCGGCGCGCACGCTGGCCGAATTCATCAAACTCGCGCAAAGCAAGCCGGGTGCCTTGAATTTCGGATCAGGCAATGTCACCGCGCATGTTGCGCAGGAAGCCTTTTTCCAGACCGCGAAAATCAAGCTGACCCACATCCCCTATCGCGGTTCGGGTCCGTCGGTGGCTGCAGCGGTGGGCGGCGAAGTGCAAACCCTGTTTTCCGGACCCGGGGCTGCGATTCCGCAAGCCAAGGCCGGCAAACTGCGGCCGCTCGCCGTGACGACCGCCAAACGCTCGCCGCAACTTCCCGAAGTGCCGACCTTGTCTGAACAGGGCTACAAGGGCTTCACCATCGCGGGATGGTACGGCCTGATGGGCCCCGTCGCGATGCCGAAGGCGGCCATCGTCAGGCTCAACAAGGCTGTGACAACGGTACTCAATGGCAAAGCCGGTGAAATGCTGCGCACACGCGGCTACGAGCCGGTGCCGACCACACCGGCGGAGTTCGACAAGTTCATGCGTTCGGAAATTGAACGCTGGGGCAAGGCGGTCAAGGAGTACGGCATCAAGGCCGAGAGCTGATCGCCACCGCCTTGCGGCGGGTCAACCCCCGCAAGGCGGCGCTGGTCTGCAACCTCAGCCCTGGTGTTTTTGCAACAGCGCAGCGGCGGCGGCCTCAGCCACGGGCGCGCTGAAATAGTAGCCCTGCATCTGGTCGCAGCCGTGCTGCAGCAGGAACTCAAACTGCTCGGCGGTTTCAACCCCTTCGGCGGTGACATCCAGCCCCAGGCTGTGGGCCATCGCAATGATGGCCTGGGTAATGGCCACGGCGCCGGCATCCGCCGGCGTATCCAGGATGAATGAACGGTCGATCTTCAGCGTGTCGATCGGGAAGTGCCGCAGGTACGCCAGTGACGAATATCCGGTGCCAAAATCATCAATCGCAATGTGCAGCCCCATTTCCTTCAGCGTCCGGATCAGCAGCACCGCGCGTTTCGGATTGTGCATCACCATGCCTTCGGTAATTTCCAGTTTCAGGCCGGCAGCGCTGTGACCCGGCCTGGCCAGCAGCCGGGTCATGTCACTCACCAGGTCACCGTAGAGGAACTGGCGGGGCGACAGGTTGACGGACATCATGAACTGCGGCAATCCGCGCTCCTGCCAGCTGCATTGCGTGGCGCATGCCGTATTCAGCACCCACTCCCCGATCGGCACAATCAGCCCGGTTTCTTCGGCAATCGTGATGAATTGACCCGGGGGAACCAGGCCCAGCTCCGGATGCTGCCAGCGCACCAGCGCTTCCATGCCGGTGATGCGACGGGTGCGCAGATTGATGATCGGCTGGTAATGCAGCAGCAGTTCGCCGCGCTCCAGCGCCCGCCGCAACCCGGATTCCAGCGTCAGGCGCTCCACCGAATGCACGTTCATCTGCGCCGAGTAAAACTGGAAGGTGTTGCGGCCCTGCTCCTTGGACCGGTACATCGCGATATCAGCGTGCTTCAGCAGCGTCTGCACATCAGCGCCGTCGTCGGGATAGGTGCTGACACCGATGCTGGCGGTCACATTGTATTCACCGCCCGCTAGCACAAAGCTGGCGCTCAAGGCTGAGATGAGTTTGTTGGCCAGGCCGCCGACGTACACCGGATCCGTCACGTTTTCGATCAGCACCACGAATTCGTCGCCGCCCAGCCGGGCCACGGTATCCGTGGTGCGCAACTGGCCCTTCAGGCGAGCGGCCACTTCGCACAGCAGGGCATCCCCGGCCTCATGGCCCAGCGTATCGTTGATGACCTTGAAGCGGTCAAGGTCGATGAACAGCACCGCCAACTGGTTGCCGCCGCGCTGCGCCAGCGCCAGCGCGTGTTCGAGCCGCTGGTTGAACATCATGCGGTTCGGCAGCTTGGTGAGTCCGTCGTGACCCGCCACGAACTTCAGCGCCTCCTCGGCCTCGCGACGGCCCATGTACTGGCCGACCTGGCGACCTATCGCCCGTGCCGTGCCGATCAGCGCTTTTTCCGGTTCACGGACACCGCGGTGATAAAACTCCATCACCCCGACCACTTCGCTTCCGCGCAACAGCGGAAATGCAAACGCTCCGTGCAAGCCGGCGTTCCAGATAAGGTTTGCGCGCCGGAAGCCCTGGGCCGGACTGACATTGCTGATCCATACCGCTTCGCCCAACGTATAGGTGTGGCGGATCAGGCCCTGCAGTTCACCGGCCCGCGGCTTGATCGTGCGCTGCATGCTGTCGGTAACAAAAGCCCGGAGTTCCGGCGCATCGGCACCCCAGGATGCGCAGACCTTCAGGCCTTGTGCTTCATGGTCCCAGACCCAGGCGACCCCGAATTCCCAGCCCATGTTCTGGCAGATATCGCGGATCACCACCGGAAACAGTTTGACCAGGGTGTCCTCCTCGGCCAGCGCCCGCGTCACGGCATGCTCCATCGTCCGCCGCAACTCCTCCTGCTTGCGGTCGGTGATGTCCTCGACCACGTTGACCAGATAGTCCGGTTGGCCATCCTTGCCGAGGATCGCCGAAACCGTTCGCCGCACCCATAGTACCCGCCCGTCCCGGCACACAAAGCGCTGTTCGGCAATCACCGCAGCCGTATCATGCATGGCCTCTTCTGCGGAACGCAGGCCATGCGACCGGTCGTCCGGGAAAGTAATATCGGCAACGTTGCGGCCTATCAGTTCTTTCCGGTTATAACCGAGCATGTCCAGGAATCTCTGGTTCACTTCGGTGATGCCCCCCCGCAGGTCCAGCGTCGTAATGCCCACCGCCGCATTGTCGAACAAGGCGCGATACCGCTGCTCTGTGGCTTTGCGTTCAGTAACATCGACGACCATGCCGACCAGGCCGGCAATCCCGCCCTCGGGATGCGTGTACGTGGCCTTGTAATAAACCACATCCCGGTTTTCGCCGGTGCCAGTGGTGATGGTCGTTTCATATACCTGGGTGCCGGGGCTGCGCCACAACTCCTGATCCGAAGCTTCCAGCCGGGCGGCGATTTCCGGCCTGCGGGAAAAAAGGTCACGCACTGTTTTCCCGATGAAAAAAACCCGTGATTGCCCGAACAAGGTTTCCCAGGCCTTGTTGACGCCAAGATAACGGCCGTCCATGGCCTTGAAAAAAATCGGATTGGGTATGGCCTCGATCAGTCCCCGCATGCGGTTCTGCTCTTCGTTCAG
>CAMBCD010000350.1 GCA_945863085.1 Bordetella parapertussis | reverse complement strand
ATTTTTGCCGCATCAAATTCGGTCATGGCGCATTTTCGTGATGACTGGGATGCCACCGATTCTATCAGGGCATCAACCGAAGCACGGCATTCCATATCATGCGCAACACCCAACCGCAAAAAAACGCCCGCACAAGGCGGGCGTTCTGTATTGCATGCTGTAAATACCTGCCGATGCTCCGGCAAAACGGTCAATCCCCGACGATGTTGCCCTGCTTCAGGACTTTTGCGTATTTCTCGATTTCGCGCTTGAAATATGCCGTCAGTTCTTCCGGCGAACTGGCCACCGGCTCGCCGCCTTCCTTGCCGAGGAAATCGATGATGTCCTTGGCACCCATTGCCTTCTTGATCTCGCCATTCATCTTGCTGACAATTTCCTTGGGCGTTCCGGCCGGGAAAAACATCGCATACCAGTTATCCGCTTCGAAGCCCGGGTAAATCGAGCTCATGGTCGGCAGTTTCGGAAACGCCTTGGCCGGCTTGGCCGTGGTCACTGCGAGCGCCCTGACTTTGCCGCTGGCAACGTGTGGGGCTGCCGCAAGGGCAGTGGCGAACGAAAAGTCGGTTTCACCGGACAGCAGCGCAGTGATCGCCGGGCCACCTCCCTTGTAGGGGATCGGGACAACCTTGGTGCCGGCAAACTGGTTAAGCATTTCCACCGACAGATGGCTGGTCGTTCCCGCGCCGTTGTGCGCGGCATTCAACTGGCCTTTTTTTGCCAGCGCGATCAGGTCTTGCGGGGTTTTCGCCGGCACACTGGGATGCACCACCAGCACCAGCGGCACTGAAGACACCCAGCTGATCGGGATAATGTCCTTCAGCGGATCAAAGGTGATGCGCTTCGCGTTCAACGTTGCATTGACCGACAGGGAAGCCGTCGTGAACAGGATGGTATAACCATCGGGCGGCGATTTTGCCGCGAGGTCGCCACCGATCAAACCGCTGGCCCCCGCACGATTGTCGACCACAAAGCTTTGTTTCATGCTTTCATAAAACTTCTTGGACAACAGTCGCGCCTGGATATCCGTGCCACCGCCTGCGCCGAACGGAACAATAATGCGCACCGTTTTGGCCGGCCATTGCTGGGCAACAGCCGGAACACCCCAGGCCATGGATACCGCGGCGAGTACGGCGCCGGCAATCTGCAACTTTTTCTGTTTCATTACGCCTCCTGTTTTGCTGCTTTTGAAACGGAACCGCACGGGTTTTAACCCCGGTAAATCGGTTCCGGCTGAGTAAAGAATGAATGCAGGATGTGATACACCATTTGAAAATTGATCTGCTGGAAACTCGCGTGCGAAATACCGGACATTACCGCAAACTGCTTGTCCGGATTCGGCAGCCGGTTGAAAAAATCCAGCAGGTCATCCATGCCGGCAATGCCGTCGAACTGGCCGCGCATGACTATCGTTGCCGCTTTGATTTTCGCCGGATCCACCACCGGCAGCTTTGCACACATGTCCAGGTAAGTGCCGGTGGGCACCGAATCGTCGAGGGCAAGGATCGCATCCGCAAACGCCTCGACCACCTTTTCCTCGGCACATCCGGCATGGTCGCGGGTGAAAATGGAATGCACAAAGGCGCGGTCGATCGGGCGCCGCTTGTGCGCCTTCCACTGGTCGAGTTTTTTTGCACGCTCTTCCAGGGTCGGGCTGCCCTTGCCCGTCCACACGAAAGCGTCAAGCGCCAGCCGCGACACGCGCTCCGGATGGCGCTCGGCGAACATCGCCGCGCGCAGCGCGCCCGAGGAGATGCCATAGACCAGGAACTTTGTGGCGCCCGAGGTCTTCATGATGTAGTCGCTCGCCGCCGCCAGATCGTCAGCACCGTTGGAAATGTCGAAATACAGGTCGCGCGACTTGTCGGAACGGCCGTAGCCTTCCATGTCGACGCACCAGGTGTTGAATCCACGCCGCGCAAACCAGTCCATGACCGATGAATCGGGGCGGCCCGGCACCTGCAGGTCAAAGGTTGGCTGCGAGGCCATCGACGAGCCGTGCACGAACAACACGGTGCCGTTCGCTCCCTTGCCATCCACCGCCGGTTTTTCCCACAGGAAAAGTTTGACATCGCCCTTGCGGGTCCAGTGTTCCTTGCCGGCAATCGCGGCGCCTTTTGCGGTCTGATCCATAAGTCCTTGAGGGGCAAAAAACCAACTGACAGGGGGAACGCAAGTCTAGGATACGGAACCGCCCCAGTCAAACGCGGGGAACGGTATATATAATCGTTCCGCTATCGTCCTGCTTGACCGCCTGCCTCAGTCAAAAAAATATCCATGACAAGCCCTTACCGGAACCACCCGTGACCGCGAACTACTCAACGCAGTTTCGCAGCATCAAAGACGAAGTCAGCCCCGGGGAATGGGAGACCCGGGTCAACCTCGCGGCCTGTTACCGGCTGACCGACAGCTTCGGCATGACCGACCTGATCTACAACCACATCACCGCGCGCATACCCGGTGATGACGAACACCTGCTGATCAACCTCTACGGCCTGCTCTACAGGGAGATCACCGCCTCGAGCCTGGTCAAGATCGACCTCGAGGGCAACATCCTGTGGAAACCGGATACCGACTACGGCATCAACAAGTCGGGTTACGTGATCCACGGCGCGATCCATCGCGCACGGCCCGAGCTGAAATGCGTGATGCATACCCATACCCGCGCCGGCATGGCAGTGAGTTCGATGAAATGCGGCCTGCTGCCGATGACCCAGACCTCGATGCGTTTTGTCGGCCACCACGGCTACCATGACTACGAGGGGCCGGCGATCGACCTCGCAGAGCGCGAGCGACTGGTGCGTGACCTCGGTTCGCATGACACGCTGATCCTGCGCAATCACGGGCTGCTGACCTGCGGCGCAACCATCCAGCAGGCCTTCAACACCATGTACCAGCTCGAGATGTCCTGCCGTACCCAGGTCGACGCAATGGCCGGCGGCCAGGAAATCGTGCTGCCGCCGCAGGAAGTCATCGACCACACCGCCAACCTCTACCAGCCGGGCACGCGCCGGCCGTACGGCGTGCTGGAATGGCATGCAATGCTGCGTCTGCTTGATGCCGAAGGAAAAAATTCCGGTTATCCGCCTTACTGGCATTGACCCCGGCCACAGTACTGCGCCTCCCCATCACTCATTAGACGATTAATCATGGATTTCAGCATCTCGGAACAACAACGCGCCTTCGTCGACACCGTGCGCAAGGTGTGCCAGAAGGAATTCGCGCCGCGCGCGATCAAGTACCTCGACGGCACCTGGCCCGCAGAAAACATGAAGCGGCTGGGCGAGATCGGCGTACTCGGCATGGCGGTACCCGAGGAATACGGCGGCTCCGGGCTGTCGATACTCGACACCGTGCTGGTGCTCGAGGAAATCGGCAAAGTCTGTTACGTCACCGCAATGGGCGCACTCGGCGAGGTCGGCACCCAGACGCGCGTGATCTCGAC
>CAMBCD010000349.1 GCA_945863085.1 Bordetella parapertussis | reverse complement strand
TGCTGGTCCAGAACTCCTGCTCATAGACGGGAACGCCGTTGATGCGGCGCTGCGGCTGGCCGGATTTGGCGCGTTTCTGCGGCGCGCTGACGGCCAGATCGTAGGCAGTGACGGATGCAACAGCGACCATGGCGTGCTCTCCTGTGCTGGATGAATTGCAGCGGAGAGTACGCCTCTGTCACAAAAAGTACAAGAGCTGTACCGGAATTGTTTTTTGTGCGGCTCTCCACTGTCGCAGCGGAGGGTACGCCGATGTCAGCAAAAGTACAAGGGGCAAGGCCACCGTCATCCCGGCGCGCCCCGAAGGACGTCCCCTTGGGGGGGGCAAGCCGGGATCCAGAAGATGTAAATGTAAATTCCTGGATTCCGGCTTGCGCCGGAATGACGAGATTAGGGTCGGGTGGACAGCAAATCATCCACCGCTTCAATCCAGTGTCGTACCGGCAATTTGGTCGCTGATTGCAGATGGGTCTGGCAGCCGATATTCGCGGTGAGGATCTGCGCGGGTGATGAGGCAGTGAGCGCCTTGATCTTGTTGTTCTTCAGTTGTACCGAAATTTCCGGTTGCAGCATGGAGTAGGTGCCGGCCGAGCCGCAGCACAAATGGGCGTCGGCAAATGGTGCGAGATCGAATCCCAGTTCCGCGAGCAGCGCTTCGGTGCGGCCCTTGAGTTTCAGTCCGTGCTGCAGTGTGCAGGGCGGATGAAATACAAACTGGCCGTTTGGGCGATTATTCGTAAGTATTTGTTTTAATTGTTCTTTTTGTTTTTCGATGACGGCGCCCAAGTCGCAGGCCAGCGCCGAGATGCGTTTCGCGCGTTCGGCGTACGCAGGATCGTGGGCGAGCAGATGGCCGTAGTCGGTGATCATCACGCCGCAACCGCTGGCGGTGAAGATCAGCGCTTCCGCACCCTGTTCGACATAGGGCCACCAGGCGTCGATGTTGTGGCGCATTGCATCGAGTGCGCGGTCCTGTTCATCGAGATGGAAGGCCACGGCTCCGCAGCAGCCGGCATTCGGCGCGCGCACCAGTGAAATGCCGAGTTTGTCGAGCACGCGTGCTGCTGCGGCATTGGTCGCCGGTGACAGCGCGGGTTGCACGCAGCCTTCAAGCACCAGCATGCGCCGGGCATGGCCGCCGACAGGCCAGGGGCGGGCGCGCACCGGCTGGTCGGGCACCACATCGTCGAGCACCCTGGGCAGCAGGTTGCGCGCGATGCGGCCGATGGCGAGCAGCGGGTTGAACAGCGCAGGGCGCGGTATGACGGCGGCCAGCGCCCGACGCTGCATTTTTTCCATGCCGCTGCGCGGCACCTGTTGGGCGACGATGGCGCGGCCGATGTCGAGCAGCCGGCTGTAATGCACGCCCGAAGGACAGGTGGTTTCGCAGGCGCGGCAGGTCAGGCAGCGGTCGAGGTGCAACTGTGTTTTGGCGGTGGCGGCTTCGCCTTCCAGCACCTGCTTCATCAGGTAAATGCGGCCGCGTGGTCCGTCGAGTTCATCACCGAGCAGCTGGTAGGTCGGGCAGGTTGCGGTGCAGAAACCGCAATGCACGCATTTGCGCAGGATGGCCTCGGCCTCGCGGCCTTGCGGCGTGTCCTTGATGAAATCGGCGAGTTTGGTCTGCATTTTTAACGGGTGACTGGTAATTGGTGATTGGTAATTGGTAAAAACCGTGAGTTTTCCGTTTTTTCGTTCATGTGAGTTTCTTGGGACACCAATCACCAGTTACCAATTATCAGTCACCATTCAGAATACATTCGTCCCGGATTCAAAATGCCCGCGGGGTCCATCGCCTGTTTGATGCGCCGGTGCAACCGCATCATGGTTTCCGGCAGTGGGTGAAATGCGCTGATGTCAGGAGCGCCGCGGCGAAACAGCGTGGCATGGCCGCCGGCCTTGTGTGCGGCCTCGCGCACGGTCTTTGCATCATCATCGGACTTGAGCCAGCGCAGCGCGCCGCCCCACTCGACCAGTTGCGGGCCGGAAAGGTCGAGTTCCGGAGCCGTCGATTGCAGCGAAATCCGCCAGGTCGGCCTGACCCCGGAAAAAAACAAGTCGTGGTGGTCGCGAACACTGCGCCAGAATTCCGCGGCATTGGTGACTTCTTCGCCGCCGATTTTTTTGGCGGCCGCCCGCACCGCGGACTCGGCACCCGCGAGCCTGACATACAGCCGTTTCTGGACATGGCAGGTGCCGGTGATCGGCAGCGGTTTGCCGGCCCAGGCATTCATCAGTGCGATGGCCTCGCCGCGGGATTGTTCGCAGCACAAAGTCAGCTCGGCGGGCGGCAGCGGCAGCGCCTTCAGCGAGACTTCGAGGATTACGCCCAGCGTACCCAGCGAGCCGGTGACCAGACGCGATACGTCATAACCGGCAACATTCTTCATGACCTGACCGCCGAAATGGAGGTCGCTGCCGCGGCCGTCAAGCATGCGCACGCCAAGCACGAAGTCGCGCACTGATCCGGCATAGGCCCGGCGCGGTCCCGACAGTCCGGCGGCAACGCAGCCGCCGAGGGTGGCGTTGCCGCCGAAATGGGGCGGCTCAAATCCGAGCATCTGGCCTTTGTCGCGCATTGCCGCTTCGATTTCGGCGAGCGGTGTGCCGGCGCGCGCGGTGATCACCAGTTCGGTCGGTTCATAACTGGTGATGCCGCGGTAGGCGGTGACATCCAGATCATCACCGGCGCAGGCGTTGCCGTAAAACGCCTTGCTGCCGCCGCCGCGGATCTGCAGCGGACGTTTGGCTTCGGCTGCGGCGCGGATCGTGTCCGCGAACTGCTGAACCAGGTCGTCAGCCATCAGAACCGCGGAATATCCGGGAATTTTTCCGTGCCGGCATGCACATGCATGCGGCCGAATTCGGCGCAGCGGTGCAGCGTCGGCACCGCCTTGCCGGGATTGAGCAGGCCCAGTTCGTCGAAGGCATGTTTCAGCGCATGGAAGGTTTCCAGCTCGGCCGATTTGAACTGCACACACATCGAATCTATTTTTTCGACGCCGACACCGTGTTCACCGGTGATGGTGCCGCCGACGTCGATGCAGAGCTTGAGGATTTCGGCGCCGAATTCCTCGGCGCGACGCAGTTGGTTGGCGTCATTGGCGTCATAGAGGATCAGTGGATGCAGGTTGCCGTCACCGGCATGGAACACGTTGGCGCAACGCAGATCGTATTTTTTTTCCATCGCCGCAATGCCGCGCAGCACTTCGGCCAGGCGTTTCCTCGGAATGGTGCCGTCCATGCAGTAATAGTCGGGCGACAGGCGGCCTACCGCCGGGAAGGCCGCCTTGCGGCCGGCCCAGAGCTTCAGTCGTTCGGCTTCGTCACGCGAAGTGCGCACGATATGCGCGCCGCTCTGCGTCATGATGTCTTCAATGCGGCGGATTTCGTCGGCGACTTCTTCATGGGTGCCGTCGGACTCGACCAGCAGGATGCCGGCGGCG
>CAMBCD010000348.1 GCA_945863085.1 Bordetella parapertussis | reverse complement strand
TCGCCATTCATGGGCTGCGCGCATGACGCCAGCGCCGGCAAAGCGGGCCGCGACACTGGTCTTGATCGGCGCCATGGGCCTGCCGGTACCGGCGGCTGCGGAGGCGGGCTGGGCTGATCTGTTCCCGCTGCTGGGCAAAGTCATCCTGTTCGGCCTGCCCATCGAAATCGCCCAGTTCTGCTACAACCTCTGGCCGCTGATGGTCGGATTCGCGGCGCTCTCGTGGATCGTCCGCGCGTTGACCATCAAAATGGGATGGAGCGCGCGGCTCGGTGACGGGTCGGGATCGAGGGGCGGGCTGCAAGGCTACATCCTGCATCCCTGGGGCATCACTGCGCTGGCGGGCATCATGGTCATTGTGGCCATGGTGGCGAGCGTCACGCTCAAGCCAGAGCACCTTCGCAACAAGCGATTTTCAATCAGTAACCTCGGGCAGGCATTCGTACCGGCGCCCAAACCCGAACCGCCGCCACCGGTGATCCCGTTTGTGCGGGCCGGCGGTAGTCCGTGGCCCGCGGGGGCTACCGAGTTCCCGGACTCGGGTTCTGCGTCCGCGGAGTACGCTGGAAAATACGCGCTCGAAATCGAGAACAAGGCGGGCGCGGGTGGCGTTTACGCCAAGCTTTGCGACAGCGAATCCCCGCGCTGCCCCGCCATCCGCACCACGTTTATCCCCAGGGGATCATCAATCACCCTCAAGGCGCTGGCCGGCCGCGGCTATCGCTTGCATTACCGGCTGGTCGATGACGAGACCAAGGCTGCGCAAAGCCGTGCATTCAGCCCGCCGGGCAAATCCTCTTTTTACAGCGCGCCGTCAGGCGCCGGCGCGGTTCCGAAAAATCCGGGCGTCGGCAATGGATCATTTGAATATGGCAACGACCAGCAGGCGGCACTGATCAAGCTGCCGGGGTCCATGGTGTCGATGGAGTTCAACCCGGCAAACGCCATGTTCAGACTGATACGGGCCGAAGACTTTTAACGCCATTGGCGTGGCGTCGAATCCCTTTGCTGCCGGTACTCCGCGGCCCGCCGCCTTTAACCCGCCCTCATTCCAGCGCCAGCGGCAAGGGGGATAGGGTCAATGTAACTATTTTGAAAAGTTGCACTGCCCCTATTTATTGCTTCGGGCCTGGTCGTTGGGCGTACTCATTTGGCGTACTATCTGCCCTCGAATCCGCGCTCGACCCCACAGGAATAATTTCCCCCGCATGTCCAAAGCCGTCAATTTAAACCCGAAGCGCGCTGTCGTCGCTGCCGTACAGCTGACAGGGGTCAGCGACCTGGAGTTCCAAGCCTCATTGAACGAACTGCGTGAACTGGCCAAGACGCTGGGTTTCGAGGTGGTGGCTACATTCACGCAAAAGCGCGCCAGTTTTGACTCGATGGCTTACCTGGGTACCGGCAAGCGCGAGGAGTTGCGCCGTTTTGTACAGGGCGAGGCTGCGCCGGACATCGCTGCCGATGAATCGGCGGAAGAGCCTGATGCGGAACAGGGTGCGCACAAGCTGCCGGAAACGCGGCCGGAAAAACGCGCCGCGCGCCATGGCGCCATTGCTGCGCGCGAGGCGGCCAAGGCATTGGCCGCGTCTGACACCCGCCGGGCTGCATTCGTCCTGGTCGACCACGACATTTCGCCCTCGCAGGCACGCAACCTGGAAAACGAGATCGGCTGTGACGTGCTGGACCGCACCATGGTCATCCTCGAAATCTTCCACCGCCACGCGCGTTCCAACGCAGCACGGGCGCAGGTGGAGATCGCCCGCCTGCGTTACCTGGCGCCACGCCTGCGCGAGGCAGCCAAGCTGGCCGGACCGCAGGGGCGGCAGCGCAGCGGTGTCGGTGGCCGCGGTGCCGGTGAAAGCGCGGGGGAGGCGGACCGCGCCAAGATCCGCGACCGCATCGCGGAGTTGAAGCAGGAGATCACGGCCCTCGACCTCGAACGCCAGGTGCAGCGCGCACGGCGCCAGGAAAGCCAGGGCCTCGCGCGTGTGGCGCTGATCGGCTACACCAACGCCGGCAAGTCCACCTTGATGCGCGCGCTGACCGGGAGCGAGGTGCTGGTCGCCAACAAGCTGTTTGCGACGCTCGACACCACCGTGCGGGCGCTGGTGCCCGAGGGCGTGCCGCGTGTGCTGGTGAGCGACACGGTGGGTTTCATCAAGAACCTGCCGCATGACCTGGTCGCCTCGTTCAAGTCGACGCTGGAAGAAGCCGCCGAAGCGTCGCTGCTGCTCCACGTGATCGACGCCAGTGATCCCGGGTTCGAACGCCAGATCGATGTGACCGAGCAGGTGATCGGGGAAATCGATGCGGGCAAGGTGCCGCGCCTGCGCGTGTTCAACAAGATCGATCAGGTCGGCGATGCCAAAGAGCAGGCCGCACGCACCAAGGCCCTGCGCGTGCAATACCCCAAGTGCATCGTGTTGAGCGCCGTCGACAGCGATGACGTGGCGAAGCTGCACAAGACGATCATTGCGTTTTTCAGCCGGCGGCTGGTCAAGGCCGAGTTGTTCCTGCCCTGGTCGGCGCAGCAGCTGCGCGGTGAATTGTTTGCGCAATGCCAGGTGCTGGAGGAGCGGGCCGACGCGGAAGGCGCGCACTTCAGCGTGCGCGGCGAGCGCAAGGACATCGATGGCCTGCGCGAGCGCATCGGGCAGGCGACAGGGGGGCGGTAGAGTAGGTAAGCAGGGAAAGTGCAACTTTTTGAAAATTAACACGGTCCCATTTATTCATCGGCACTGAAGCTGCAACAGGTGGCGGACGCCGTGCATTTGACACCAAGCCGGCTGCAGCACCTGTTCGCGCAGTAAACGGAAACCACCTATCGCGGCTATGTTGTGGCTGCGCATCAACCGCGCGGTGGTGGAAATGATGGAGGGCCGCAACTGGACGGAGGCGGCCCACGAAACCGGATTTGCCGATTCGGCGCATCTCAGCCGAACCTTCCGGCGGATGTTCGGCATTTCGCCGGCGATGCTGATCAAGGAAAAGCGGTAGTCAATTCAACAAATCGACTCCGGTAACTTACGTTGTGTTTATTCAAGCTCAATCGCCTCCAGGATTGCGCGGCACAGGTAGATTTTGCCCCAGCGTTTTTCACCCAGTTTTTCCAATATACCTTTCGCAACGAGGAGTTCCACGGCTTTTCTTGCGGTGGGGTTGGAGACTTTCAGCAATTCTTCCGCCCGGGCCACGGTGACGTAGGGATTGGTGAACAACGCATCCACCAGTTCCAGTGCCCGCGGCTTGTCTTTGACGAGCGCGCGGAATTTTTCACGTATGCCGAGCAGTTCCGCGGACTGCTTGGCGGCTTCTGTTGCAATCCGGGTAACACCGGTCACGAAATAGCGTATCCACGCGTCCCAGTCACCGTGAGTACGAACGCGCTGCAGTAAATCGTAATAGTCCTGCCGGTGTTCTTCGATGTAGGCCGAGAGATACAGCAGTGGCTGGT
>CAMBCD010000347.1 GCA_945863085.1 Bordetella parapertussis | reverse complement strand
CAGTGCAAGACGCCCGCATCCGGTGCGGATGGGCACCGATATGGAGCATCTCTTGTTTGCGACGCACTGTCATGTCGCGCGCCGATTCCCAGCGGCTGATGGGCCCGGCCTACTTTCCCGTTAAAAAACAGTTTGTTGTCGATGGTGCGGGATAGTGTCCACGCGTTGGCACGCTTGCTGCAATAGGAAGTTGCTGAAAACAATCTTTCAAGGAGAGCGGCATGTCAGCATTCAAGGATCCTTTCGACGCCAATACCTCACTGACCCGCGGTTGTTCCTGTGGCCGTCACCATGACGAGGCCGCACATCAGGCTGACCTCGCCGGGCAGACCAGCGACAGCGAGTTGCTGGGCAACCGTGTGGTCGAAGCCGCGGTGATGCGGGCGCTGTTTCCCCACGATGCGACGCGGCGGCGTTTCCTGAATGCGGTTGGCGCCAGCACGGCGATGGCGGCGATTTCCACCCTGTTCCCGCTGGGCATGGCGAAGGAGGCTTTTGCGCAGTCCGGCAAGCTGGAAAAAACCTCGCTCAAGGTCGGGTTCATTCCGATCACCTGCGCGACGCCGATCATCATGTCGCAGCCGATGGGTTTTTATGCGCGGCAGGGCCTGAACGTCGACGTGGTCAAGACCGCCGGCTGGGCGGTGATCCGCGACAAGACCCTGAACAAGGAATATGACGCCGCACACATGCTGTCGCCGATGCCGATTGCCATTTCCCTGGGCGTGGGTTCGAGCCCGATTCCGTACACCATGCCTGCGGTTGAAAACATCAACGGTCAGGCAATCACGCTGGCGATCAAACACAAGGACAGGAAGGATCCGAAGTCGTGGAAGGGTTTCAAGTTCGCGGTGCCCTTCGACTATTCGATGCACAATTACCTGCTGCGTTATTTCCTCGCTGAACACGGCCTCGATCCGGATCGCGATGTGCAGATCCGTTCGGTGCCGCCGCCCGAGATGGTGGCCAACCTGCGTGCAGACAACATTGACGGTTTCCTTGCGCCGGATCCGGTCAACCAGCGCGCGGTGTATGACGGCGTCGGTTACATCCACACGCTGACCAAGGACATCTGGGCGGGACATCCCTGCTGCGCATTTGCGGCGAGCAGGGAATTTGTGACCAAGATGCCGAATACCTACCGCGCCCTGCTGAAGGCGATCATGGAGGCCACGGCGTTTGCGTCCAAACAGGAGAATCGCAAGCAGATTGCGGAAGCCATCGCCCCGGCGAACTACCTGAACCAGCCGGTGACCGTGGTTGAGCAGGTGCTGACCGGCACCTATGCCGACGGCCTGGGCAATATCAAGAAGGATCCGAACCGCATCGACTTCGACCCCTTCCCCTGGCATTCCTTTGCGATCTGGATCATGACCCAGATGAAACGCTGGGGGCAGCTGAAGGGTGATGTTGATTACGCCAAGGTCGCACGCGAAGTATTCCTCGCAACCGATGCGATGAAGCTGATGAAGGAGGTCGGCATGAAGCCGCCGACCACCACCAGCAAGAAATTTTCGGTGATGGGCAAGGAATTTGATCCAGCCAAACCCGACGCCTACATCGCCAGTTTTGCGATCAAGCGTACCTGATCAAGCGGCGTGACGGGAGGAACCTGAATGAACCGTTTGCTGAGCTGGCGTGCATCGCTGCTGTCG
This sequence comes from Bordetella parapertussis, assembly GCA_945863085.1. The sequence continues at coordinate 1,806 of CAMBCD010000347.1, read as the reverse complement.
CTGATCGTGTTTCTGCTGCTGATCGGCGTCTGGCATGCGCTGACGCTGCCCAAGTCTTCTGCGGCACAGACCGTGGGTTCCGAATACGCCGCGCTGGTTGGCGCCGAGGCATCCACCGGGCAGAAGTCGGCGTTTCCGTCGCCTGGCGATGTCGGTGCCAAAATCCTCGAACATCTGCGGGAGCCGTTTTATGACCGTGGTCCGAACGACAAGGGTATTGGCATACAGCTCGGCTACTCCATTGCCCGCGTACTGCTCGGCTACCTGCTTGCTGCACTGGTTGCGATCCCGATCGGTTTCCTGATCGGCATGTCGCCGACGGTGTACCGGGCGCTGGATCCGTACATCCAGGTGCTGAAGCCGATTTCACCGTTGGCGTGGATGCCGCTGGCGCTGTTCACGCTGAAGGACAGTTCGGTTTCGGCGATTTTCGTGATTTTCATCTGCTCCCTTTGGCCGATGCTGATCAACACCGCATTTGGCGTGTCCAGCGTGCGCCGCGAATGGCTGAATGTTTCGCGCACGCTGGAAGTCGGCCATCTGCGCACGGCGTTTCGCGTGATCCTGCCGGCGGCGGCACCGACCATCATGACCGGTATGCGCATTTCGATCAGCATTGCCTGGCTGGTGATCGTCGCCGCCGAAATGCTGGTGGGCGGCACGGGGATCGGTTATTTCGTCTGGAATGAGTGGAACAACCTGTCGATCACCAACATCATTACGGCGATCCTGGCGATCGGCCTGGTCGGCATGCTGCTCGACCTGATGATGGCGAAACTGACGAAACTCGTCACGTTCCCGGAAGAAGGGGATCAGATCATGAAAGGCATAACATCATGAGCGAACCCCTGATCCGTATCGAGGGTATCAGCAAAAAATTCACCGGTCGCGACGGCACGGCGACCACGGTGTTCGAGGATCTGTATTTTTCGATAGAGCCCGGCGAGTTCGTCTGTCTGATCGGCCACTCCGGCTGTGGCAAAACCACCATTCTCAATGTGCTGTCGGGTCTCGATCAATCCTCTTCCGGCTATGTCTTTGTAGGTGGGCGCGAAGTCAACGGGCCCAGCCTGGACCGCGCGGTGATTTTCCAGAGCCACGCGCTGATGCCCTGGCTGACGGTGATGGGCAATATCGCGTTTGCGGTGTCCTCGCGCTGGCCGGAATGGAAGCAGGAAAAGGTCCGTGCGCATTGCCAGCAGTACATCGACCTGGTCAACCTGACCGGCGCCGAGAAAAAGCGCCCGGCGGAGTTGTCGGGTGGCATGAAGCAGCGTGTCGGCATCGCCCGCGCGCTGTCGATCCAGCCCAAGATGCTGCTGATGGACGAGCCGTTTTCTGCGCTCGACGCGCTGACCCGCGGTGTGCTGCAGGAGGAAGTGCTGCGCATCTGCGCGGAAACACGGCAGACCGTGTTCATGATCACCCACGATGTTGATGAAGCGATCCTGCTTGCCGACAAGATCGTGCTGATGACCAACGGACCGCACGCCAAGGTGGCCGAGATCGTGGTCAACAGCATGCCGCGCAGCCGTACCCGCCATGACCTGCACAAACACCCGCACTACTACCGCATCCGCAACCACCTGATCGATTTCCTGGTCGACCGCTCGAAGGTTTTTGCCGGCGACTCGCCGGACTATGACCCGCGCCACCCGCCGCTGGTGACGCCGGGACTGGACCCTGGTGTAGCCCTTGCCGCGGAAGCGCCGCGGCCACCGGTGAGCGGTAAACCGCTGCTGGTGGTTCGTTGACTCTGCACCCCAATCAAGTTTCAACCAAAAAGGAGAACAGCGTGACCCAACC
>CAMBCD010000346.1 GCA_945863085.1 Bordetella parapertussis | reverse complement strand
ATGCTAGAAAAACAAGACTTTAGCGATATACACAATGAACTCTAAAAAGCAGTAATAGGGCGCAGTGTAAGTTTTTGAATCAAAAACCTGCACTGCGCCCGTTCATCAAAGTGGATCGATGATTTCCCCAAACCCTCCACAAACCCAATGACCACCGGACCAATCCCGTCAATCCGCCAGCCCTCCGTCTGGATGGGGATTCTGCTTTACCTGGGTTACCTCGCCATCTTCTTCACCGTCTGGACCATCAATGGCGTCGATTACCTCAGGATCGGCGAGAGCGCGGAAACGACCAAGCTGTGGTACGCCCTCCCCACGCTGTTTGGCTGCGCCTTTCTGGTGGCGGCCATCAGCGTGCTCGGCTGGTGGCGCAGTGTCCTGTTTGATGCCTCGCGCTCCGGCCCCGCCTGGATCTGGATCCTGCCCGCCGTGATGGTGGCGATCATCATGAACAATTTCGTCGGAATGCCGTCCGGCAGGCTGTCGGCCGAACTGCTGCTGTGGTCAACACTGGGCGGCGTGGGTGTCGGCTTCGGCGAGGAGATGATCACGCGGGGCAGCATGATCGCGGGCCTGAGAAGCCGTTTCAGTGAAGGCCGGGTCTGGCTGATCAGCACCCTGCTGTTCTCGGCGATGCATGTGCCCAACGTGATCTTCGGCCTGCCGATGGAAGCGATGCCCGTCCAGGTGCTGCTGACCTTCATCATGGGCAGCGGCCTGTATGTCGTCCGCCGCATGTCCGGCACCCTGATATTGCCGATACTGCTTCACGGGCTGTGGGACAGTTCACTGTTCCTCAATGTCGCCACCGGTGGCGAACCCTCCGCCATTCAATTCGCCGTTTACCCGCTGGCGATCCTCTGCGCGATCGCGGTATTGCGGAACAGCTGGAATGTGCGTTTGCCGCAGCAAGCGTCCATAAAATAAAAATGGGGGCTTGCCGCCCCCATTGATACGGAAAAACCGTCGCCCCCGGATCAAAGTTCCGACTTGATGCCCGCAGTCTTGACAATCTTCGCGTACTTGACGATGTCGGCCTTGATCGTCGTCGCGAACTGTTCGGAGGTGCCGCCCAGCGGCTCGTAACCCAGCGCGCCGAGGCGCTGGATCACATCCTGTGATTTCAGGCTGGCGGCGATGGTGCCATTGAGCCGGGCCACGATGTCCTTCGGCACGCCGGCCGGCGCCACCACGCCGAACCACGGCGACAACTCGTAACCCGGCAGGCCGGATTCTGCAATGGTCGGCACGTCGGTCGCGGCGGATGAACGTTTGAGCCCGGTGACGCCGATCACGCGCAGCCGTCCGCTGTCGGAATACCGCTTGATCACCGCGAGGTCGGCCAGCATCATGTCGATCTGCCCGCTGACCACATCGGTCAGCGCCGGCGCCGTGCCTTTGTACGGCACGTGCACGATGTCGGTCTTGGACATCGACTTCAGCATTTCGGCGGCGAGGCTGGACATGCTGCCCACACCCGATGAACCGTAACTCAGGTAACCCGCCTTGCGGCTGGCCACCGCGATCAGCTCCTTGACGTTTTTCGCCGGCACCGTGGGATTGACCGCCAGCGCGTACGGCACCACCGCGACGTTGATGATCGGCGTGAAGTCCTTCACCGGGTCATACGCCAGCTTGGCATAAAGGCTCGGCGCCAGCGCGAGGTTGCTGGAACCGCCCATCGCGATGGCATAACCATCACCCGGCAGCCGCGATGCCGCCTCCAGCCCCACCGTGCCACCGGCACCGCCACGATTGTCCACAACAACGGTCTGCCCCCAGGCCTCGGTGAGTTTCTGGCTGATCATGCGGCCGAGAATATCGTTGGGACCACCGGGCGCGAATGGCACCACCATGCGCAGGGGTTTGGCCGGATAGGTCTGTGCGTGTGTGTGGCCGGCGCATGCGAGCAGTGCCAGCGGGATTGCGGCACGCGCGAAAAATGTAAACGATTTCATGTATCACCTTTCAGTAACGGAGTAAGAAACAGTGATTCATAGATAAGCAAAGGTCGTACCTGTGCCGGACAGCTTGCCGACATCCTGCAAAGGGGAAAAACGCCAAAAAGCGCCCCCATAACGTGCATCTGCCGGCTCATTGCCCTGAGGCAGTGCCCTTGCTGCAAACTGCGCTTCTATGCCTGCGGCCGCAAACCACGGTGTGCGGCCCATAAACACCATAATCCTGCAGCGGCAGGTACCGCAAGCAGCGCAAACGTCATGGCGTAATCCCCGGTCAGCAAGGCGACGTTGGCAAAAACAATCGGCCCGACGGCCTTGCCGGAATTGACATAGACCAGCGAACCGCCGGTCGCGGTGCTGATGGTCTCGCGCGGCACCAGCCGGGCCACTTCGGCGAGAAAGGCGCCGTTCCAGCCACTGGCCGTCGAGCCCATCACAAAAAACAGGATACAGGCCGCGATCATCGATGAATCCGGCTTCAGTGCCATACACAGCAGCGACGACACAAACATGACGATGCCGAGGATCAGCAGCGCGGCAAACGCATCACCCATGCGGTCGGCCATCCAGCCCCAGAACATGCGTCCGGCGACACCCCCGACCTGTGACGCCGTCAGCACCAGTCCGGCTTCGATCAGCCCCCAGCCCAGTTGTTCGTTGAACAGGATCACCGTGAAGGTGGTGATGCCGAACTGCACGATGACAAAAAAACCGCCGGAGAGGGACAGCAGGCGCAGCGCCGGATGGCGCCAGATGACCATCACGCTGCTGAAAGGATTGCCGCCGAATTTGGCACCAGGCTCGCGATCGTCGTCCCAGTATGGCCGCGCACGTTGCAGCACCAGCACCAGTGCGTACAACGTCAGCGCGTTGGCGGCAATGGCCCATTGCCAGCCGAAGGCAATCGCCACCGCCGGCGTGATCAGTGCAGCGCCGATGCCGCCCAGCGGCACGCCGGTCTGTTTCAGCGAAAAAATCAGGTTGCGCCGCGCCTCCGGCGTAAAGCGGATCAGCAGGTTGGAGGCCGACGGCGTCAACATGCCGTAGCCCAGTCCCAGCGGGATCGAGGCCAGGAAAAAAAACGCGACATGCGGCAGGATCGCGACCAACCCGCCACTGGCAATCAGCGTCAGGCCGATCTGCTGCATGCGGGTCGAACCCCAGCGCCGGTTGAAACGCGCACCGAAGGCCAGTGCGACAATCATCGCCAGTGCCAGCATGCTGATCTGGTAACCGACCAGCGCCGACGATATGCCGTAGGTCTCGGCAACTTTGGGCGCGACCGCGGGAATCATTGTCGTGCCCATGGTGCCGATGGTCTGTCCGGCGAGCAGCACAGCGATCATGAAACCGAAGGAAGGCCGGCGCGGATTGCCGGCGGGCACGGGGGCGGCAGCTGCAGTCACTGCGCAGACCGGGGTGGCACCGTCCACAGGTGGATGGTCGAAGTCCAGCTGCCGGTGACGTCGTATTTTTCGTCGAGGTCCAGATGCACCGTGCTGTCCGGTTTCCAGTCAC
>CAMBCD010000345.1 GCA_945863085.1 Bordetella parapertussis | reverse complement strand
AACGCCCCTGTAACCCGCCGCTGGACCGAACAACGCTGGCTGATCGACAACGTCATCCGCTCGGTCGGCATCGACTGGGACCAGCCACGCAGCATCAACTACAACGCGCCCTGCGGGCCTGAGGCCAACGCCGACTTTGCCGGCATCCGTGACCGCGTCAGGAAATACGCCGACATCTCGCCCGCGTTCGAAACCGCAGCATGCCGCCGCGAGGCCAAGGCACAGGCTGCGGAAGCAGCGGAACAATGGGTCACCGCACGCCAGAATTATTTCATTGCAGCGGTGCAATATGCCGCCGCGCAGTGGCCGCACGACGAGAACAGCGATAAAAACCTCGCGCTCAACCAGCACAAGCGCGAGTGTTATCTGAAATACGCCCAATACGCCGACCACAAGGTCGAAGCGGCGTGGATCCCGTTCCAGGGCAAGGCGCTGCCCGGCTGGTGGCATCTGCCCCCCGGCTACAACGGCGGGCGCATCCCGGCCGTGGTGTCGATACCAGGCATGGATGGTTTCAAGGAAGCGAGTGTTGCGATGTACGGCGACCGCTGGCTGTCGCGCGGCATCGCGGTGCTGAGCGTTGAAGGCCCGGGGCAATACGAAAGTGCGGTGCTGGGCATCCCCGTCAGCATGCCGAACTGGATAACAGCGGGCCGCGCGATCATGGACTGGATGGTGGCGCGGCCGGAAGTCGATCCTCAGCGCATCGGCGTCGTCGGCCAGAGCTTCGGCTCGTTCTTCGCGACCATTTCCTGCGCCAGCGAAACGCGCTACCGCGCCTGCGCGATCACCGCCACCTGCCTCGAGCCCGGCTTTCACACCATCTTTGAAGAGGCCTCGCCCACCTTCAAGCAGCGTTTCATGTACATGTCGGGTTACACCGACGAGGCCGCGTTCGACGAATTCCGCAAGACGCTGACCTGGGAAGGTCACGCCGGCAATATCCGCGTTCCGTATTTGTGCGTGGCCGGTGAATCCGATGAATTGTCACCGCTGGTGCATACCGAACGACTGCTGGCAACGCTGCAATGTCCGAAACAGCTGGTGGTGTACCAGGACAGCCGTCACTCGGTGGGCAATGTGCCCGCCGCCAGCCTCGGCCCCACACCCGCAGTGCTGGTCGCGGACTGGATGAATGCCCGTCTGGCGGGCAAGCCGTTCAACAGCGAACGCTGGTTCGTCGAGGCCAGCGGCCAGATCGTCAAAACCCCTTACTGACTAACGCAGGGGTTACTCGGGTTTCAATCCCGCGGCTTTGACGACCTTGCCCCATTTCGCCATGTCATTGCGCACGACTGCGGAAAATTCTTCCGGCGTATTGCCCACCGGGTTGGCGCCGCTGGCCAGGAAACGCTCGCGCACGCCGGGATCCTGCAGCGCGAACACCACGGCCTTGTGCAGCTTGGCGACGATGTCCTTCGGCGTGTTTGCCGGCGCCATCAAGCCGTACCACTGCACGGCGTCGTAACCGGTCACGCCCTGTTCGGCGATGGTGGGAATATCCGGAGCGATTTTTGAGCGCGTGGCGCTGGTGACTCCGTAGGCGTGTACGCGACCGGCCTTGAGTTGCTGCGAGCCGACGATCATGTTGGTGACCATGAACGGCACGTAACCGGCGATCAGGTCGGAAATCGCCGTATTTGCGCTTTTGTACGGCACATGCACCATCTTCAGCCCGGCCATGCTCAGGAACATTTCCATGCACAGGTGCAGATTGGAACCGGTGCCCGCCGAACCGAACTCGAGCTTGCCGGGGCGGGCCTTCGCGTACGCAATGAGTTCCTTGATGTTTTTCGGCTGCATCGAAGGATGGCCCACCAGCATATTGGGCAGCACCACGAACTGGCTGACCGGCGCGAAATCCCTGACCGGATCGAAGGGCAGATTTTTCTGCATCGACGGCTGTATGGTCATGCTGCTGATCGCCGTAAGCAGCGTATAACCGTCAGGCGCCGCGCGCGCAACCGCTTCGCTGCCGACGATGGAGCCGGCCCCCGGACGGTTTTCGGCGATCACCCGCTGGCCGAGGGATTCATCCATTTTTGGTATGACCATACGCGTCGTCGAATCGGTACCACCGCCGGCCCCCGAAGGAATGATGATTCTGATTGGTCGCACCGGATAATTCTGCTGCGCCGCAACGCCCAGCGCCGCACCGAACAAGGTAATACCCAACAAAACGCAGACGCTGCGAACATGGTTGCTGCCTGACATGCTGGTCTCCCCTTGGCATCCAGTCATTGACCGGACGGTTGTTGTGAATCGCAGGATGATTCTCACCGCGCTCCCGGCACTTGTAAAGCCGCCCGGCCATCTGAACCGTTACCGGAAACGCCACCAGAAACAGCGGCCCCCGCCGGCTATTCCCGCGAATCGACAGGATTTCACCGGCATAGTCCGCATCCCGCGGCGCCACAATGGCCTCGGACGCGGCAGGGAAAACCCCGGCTGCCCCGAAAGAAGTCACGCCTTCCAAGTACGAATCCTGGCCCGGCTACAGGAACAATTTGCAGTTCGGGCCGCGCCTTAACTGCGGACCTTGGGGCCGCGGCCCCCGCGCCTCGATTAACGCCGCCTCATCTAAGCCACATCATTTAAGCCCCGCCGCAGCGGGGCTTTTTCATGGCTGAACCGCATCACTCCGGGCGGATGCCGCCGTCGCGGATCAGCGCCTCGTAACGCAGGTATTCGTTCTGCATCAGCCGCATGAAACCGTCCGGGGTATTGTCGCCCACCGATTCCGCGCCCTGGCGCAGGAAACTCCTGCGCAGCGCCGACTTGCGCAGCTTGAGCGTGATGTCGCCGTGCAGTTGTTCAACAATGCGTCGCGGCGTGCCGCGCGGCGCGACGATGCCCGACCAGCTGTCGAACTGCGCCTCCGGCAAGTCGACCTCGGCGATCGCCGGCACCGCGGGCAACATGGCGCTGCGTTTCGGGGTCATCACCGCGAGTGCCCGCAGCCGCCCCTCGCGCAACGGTGCAAGCACTGCGGGCAGCGTCAGCACCGCGTAATGCACATGCCCCAGCCCCATTTCGACATAAGTGCTGGTCACCGTGCGGAAGGGCACATGCACCGCCATCACGCCGAGCGCCCGTGAAAACACCTCGCCGGCCAGATGGGATGCCGAACCGATGCCCAGCGATGCAAAATTGAGTTCGCCCGGGCGCACCCTGGCATAGCGCACAAACTCCGCGGCACTGCGCACGGGCATCGCCGGGGTCACCACCAGCACATTGGTGATGGATGCAACATGGGCCACGCCGACAATGTCCGCCAGCGCCCGGTACGGCGGCTGTTCGCGCATCAGCGCCGTGATCAGCCGGGTGACGCCGATCATGCCCAGCGTGTGGCCGTCGGCCGTCGCCTGCGATACGAGCGTGTTGCCGATCAGTCCGCCGGCGCCGGGACGGCTGTCGATGACCACCCGCTGGCCATAAAACGCCTCCAGTTCGGAACCGAGCGAGCGCGCAAAAAATTCGT
>CAMBCD010000344.1 GCA_945863085.1 Bordetella parapertussis | reverse complement strand
ATGGTTGCGATGCTGGCGGTGTTCTGTTGCGGTCCGCTTCGTGCCTGCAGTTTGCCGCTGATTGCAAATGGTTGTGCTGCGCCGGCATTGATGGTTCCCGTAATCGTCCAGCCCGCGCCACGCAGGCCCAGCACTTCAATGGCATGGTTTTCGCGGCCGCCGCGGTACTGGAGCTGGATGTCGGTGGCGGCGGGCAGGCTGTTGATTTCGAGACGGCCGACTGCGATGGAGGTGATGGTGGTGTTGAAAGGCAGCACCAGGTTGCCGGGCATGGTTGCGGGTGAAGTGCCGGCGGATGTGAAATGGATGCGTACGGCAGTCGCCTGGCTGATGCGCAATTCACCGAGAAACAGCGACAGCGGCTGCCAGCGCAGCGTGATTTTTTCCGCTTCAAGCCGGGAGTCCGCAGTGGTGAACGCCAGTCTTTCGATGTGTATTTCACCGGCGAGGGACCCGTCGGCGCCGCCGATCACCAGATTGCCGCCGCCGGCCAGCGTGGCTTCGCGCAAGGCCCAGTGCAGCGCCTGGTTGCTGTTGAGCCAGACGTAAGCTGCGATCAACACCAGGCTGCAGAGCAGGGCGATGATGATTGCGGTGCGTTTGGCAAAACGAAGGATGTTTTCGCGACGGGTCATGTCAGAACCTCGCACCCATGGTGAAGTGCAGGCGGATGTCGCCAGTCTCCTGTGCGCGCGCGACGTCGATATTGATTGAGCCGGCCGCAGTGATCCAGCGCACGCCGGCGCCGTAACCGTAAACGGGGCGCAGTGCGGATACCGTGTCCGCCGCATTGCCGGCCTCGACGACCAGCGCGCCACCCCATTGCGGCGTGAAGTCGTGCTGGTATTCGATAGTGGCCACGCCGAGGAAACGCCCGCCGACCGTGGCTGAACCTTGCGTGACGCCCAGTGACTGGTAGGCATAACCACGGACCGACTGGTCGCCGCCGGTGCGGAACAGGAATTCGCTGGGGATGCCGTCGCGGGCGCTGGCCCAGACGGCGCCCAGTTCTCCCCGCAGGTGTATGCGGTCAGTGGCGTTGAACGGCAGGATATAAAGACCCTTGGCATAACCGCGCGAGAACGAGCGCGTCGACAGCAGTTCTGCCGAAGCGCCGCCCAGTTGCAGGTTGAGCATGTGGCCGCGTTTGGGGCGCAGCAGGTCGTCCACCCGCCGCAGGGTCCATGAATAATTGAGCGTCAGGGCTTCGCGGTGGTCGACCGGCCCGGCCTCCAGCGATTCCTCTTCGACCTTGAACTTCAGCGCCCAGTCCAGTTCTTTTTCAACCGAGCGCCAGGTGCGTCGTGTGGTGATGCTGTTGACATCGATGACCTGGTTTTCGATATCACTGTGTTTGGCTTCAACACCGACATGATTGCGCCAGCCGCCGGGCTCGGGGGTCAGTGCGATGCTGCTTTCGAGCAATTGCTCCTTGGTATCGAGCCGCATCCGGGCCATGCCCTGCCATCCGGGCTGGAAGGTATTGTTGTGCGTGAACGTGGCTTCGCTGCGGAACAGGGTGTCGGTGCTGTAACCTACACCCAGATCGATTTTTTTGGTCGGATGTTCGACCACGCGCACCACCACCGGCGCAGCGGCGGCGTTTGCCGGGTCGGGATTGACGGTCACCGAAACGTTCTGGAAGTAGCCGCTGGCCTGCAGCTGTGTCTGATAAAACAGCAGGGCGTCAAAACTGTAACGTTCGCCTTCACGAAACGATTTCAGGTTTTCGATGCCGGTTCGCGGATAACGATCAAGCCCGGTGATTTCCAGCGGGCCGAAGCGGAACAGCGGGCCGCTGTCGATGATCACGGTGACGGTCACCTTTCCCGATTGCGGCTCGACCTCGGCTGTGCTGGTGGCAATGCGTGCAGCCGGATAGCCGTTGAACAGCAGTTCGCGCAGCAGCGCTTCCTTGGCATTGTCCCAAGCGGTCTGGCGGAAGGGCGATCCGGAGGGCAGGCGCCATCGCGCACTGATCTGCGCAGGGTTCGGGTCTGCGGCGGCATCGCTGGTGATGGCGCCGGTGATTTTGATATCCGCGGTGGTGATGAGTGCCGGCGGCCCGGGGATTACGCGCAGTCGTACCAGGCCGGTGGCCTGATCACCGGTGCTGGAGATTTCGAGCTGCGGCGAAAAATAACCTTCGGTGGCCAGCAACTGTCCGGCTTCTTCCGCCGTTCGCGCCACCAGCCGGTCGAGCAGCGCGGCATCAACTTCGGGATAGCCGCGGCAGCGGTAGCTGTCGAGGTTTTTTTCCAGCAATGGCCGCACTGCCTGCGGTGCATCCAGTTCGATGCGCCAGGTATATGCCGGTTCCTGCGCGGCGGCGATGGCCAGCCATCCGGACAAGGCCAGCAGTGCGGTGAGGCGGCATGCGCTAAGGCCTAACATCATTGCGGATCAGGGGAATGTCGCGATTGTGTTCAGGGCGGCGTGGCTGCCGGATCCGTTCAACCTTCGCGATTGCGCATCCAGTCGGCGGTGCCAAAAAAGGCCTTGAGCAGTGCGTCACGCAAGGGCTCCGCCACACCCGTATCTTCCATGGCCTGCAGCATGCAGGCAAGCCAGGCATCGCGTTCAGCGATGCCGATGGCGAAGGGCAGGTGCCGCGCGCGCAGCATCGGGTGACCGTATTTTTCGACATACAGCGGCGGGCCGCCGAGCCAGCCGGAGAGGAATAAATACAGTTTTTCACGCGAGCCGGCGAGATCCTGCGGGTGCAGCTTGCGGATGCCGTGGTATTCCGGCACCTCGTCCATCAGGCCGTAAAAACGGTCGACCAAGCGCCGCACACCGGCATCGCCGCCGAGCAGCTTGTACGGCGTGTCGTCTGCCGGCGCCGGACTGCCCATGGCCTCAGGCGGCGGTGGCCTGTTCGGCCTTGTTCGCGCGCTTGCGGTCGTGTTCGTTCAGGTAACGCTTGCGGATGCGGATCGACTTCGGCGTGATTTCGACCAGTTCATCATCGGCGATGAATTCAATTGCTGATTCGAGCGTGACCTGCACCGGAGGCACCAGACGCACTGCTTCATCGGTGCCGGAGGCGCGTACGTTGGTCAACTGTTTGCCCTTGATCGGATTGACGACGAGGTCGTTGTCGCGGCTGTGGATGCCGATGACGATGCCGGTATACAGCGGGTCGCCGGGGCTGACGAACATGCGGCCGCGCTCCTGCAGTTTCCACAGCGCGTAGGCGACCGCAGTGCCGTCCTCGGCGGAGATCAGCACGCCGTTGCGGCGTTCTTCCATGTCGGGTTTCATCGGACCGTAGTCGTCGAACACGTGACTCATGATGCCGGTGCCGCGGGTCATGGTCATGAAGTCGGACTGGAATCCGATCAGGCCGCGTGCCGGGATGCGGTAATCGAGGCGTACCCGGCCCTTGCTGTCGGACTGCATGTCCTGCAAGTCGCCGCGGCGTGTGCCCAGTGCTTCCATCACGGCGCCCTGGTTGGTTTCGTCGACATCGACGGTGAGCATTTCGTACGGCTCCTGCTT
>CAMBCD010000343.1 GCA_945863085.1 Bordetella parapertussis | reverse complement strand
GCCGCGTATGGCGCGCTACCGGGATGCGCGCGATTTTCCGGCCAGGAAGGGTCCGTCCTATCTGTCGGTGCATCTGCGCTTCGGCACGATTTCCATCCGTGAACTGGCGCGGACCGCCTGGCAGTCGGTGCAGGAGGCTGGCGGGGAGGGTGCTGTAACCTGGCTGTCGGAACTGGTGTGGCGGGATTTTTATTTCATGATCCTGCACCATCATCCGCGTGTGGTGACCCGTGCGTTCAAACCTGCTTACGATGCCATCCGCTGGCCCAATGACAAAACATTGTTCGATGCCTGGTGCGCTGGCCGCACCGGTTATCCGATCGTCGACGCCGCGATGCGTCAGCTCAACCAGACCGGCTACATGCACAACCGGCTGCGCATGATTGCCGCCTCGTTCCTGGTCAAGGACCTGCTGGTGGACTGGCGCCGGGGTGAAAAATATTTCGCCGACCATCTCAATGATTTTGACCTGGCTGCCAACAACGGTGGCTGGCAGTGGGCGGCTTCAACCGGCTGCGATGCGCAGCCCTACTTCCGAATTTTCAACCCGGTGACGCAGTCGGAAAGATTTGATGCCGACGGTGCGTTCATCCGCCGTTACGTGCCGGAACTGGTGCTCTGTGGTGCGCGGGACATCCATGCACCGTGGACGATGTCACCGGACGCACAGCGTACGGCGGGGGTGCTTATCGGCCGCGATTATCCGGCGCCGGTGGTCGACCATGCCGTGGCGCGCTTGCAGGCGCTGGAACTGTTCAAGGCGGTGAAACCCTAGTCTTGTTTGCACCAGCTCATTTGCGCCAAAACACCGGCGTGAACACGATCAGCATGGTGAACAGTTCGAGCCGTCCGACCAGCATCGCAAAGGTGCAGACCCAGGTCTGGAAGTCACTCAGCACCGCGTATGTGGTGGCAGGGCCGACCTTGTTCAACCCCGGCCCCATATTGTTGATGCTGGCGACCACGGCACTGAAAGACGTCAGTTCATCCAGGCCGCTGGCCATCAGCAGCAGGGTCATGATGACAATGCAGGCGATATAGATGAACAGAAAAGCCAGCACCGAAAAAATGATCTTGTTCTCGATGACCTGGCCGCCGAGCTTGGTGGTGATGGCGGAACTGGGGTGCAGCAGTTTGATGAACTCGCGGTAGACCTGCAGGTAGAGCAGTTGTGCACGGATCATCTTGATGCCGCCGCCGGTGGATCCGGAGCAGGAGACAAAGCTGCTCAGGAACAGCATCCACATCGGCGCGAAAATCGGCCACAGGCTGAAATCCGTGTTGGCGAAACCGGTGGTGGTGGCGATGGAAATGACATTGAAACTGGCGAAACGCAGGGCGCTGTGGAATTCGGGGTAGGTGCCCTGCAGCAGCAGATACAGCGCGATAACGATACAGCTGCCGAGCATGATGCCGATGCACCAGCCGAGTTCCGGATCGGCGCGGTACGGTGCCGCACTGCGGTTGCGCAGCGCGAGGAAATGGGTGCCGAAATTCACGCTGGCGATCAGCATGAACAGGATGGCCACAGTTTCGATCGCCGGGGAGTCCCAGTAACCGAAGCTCGCATCATGGCTGGAAAAACCGCCGAGGCCCATGGTGGAGAACATGTGCACCACCGCATCAAACCAGCTCATGCCGGCCAGCCGGTACGCCACCACGCACGCGGCTGAAATCAGTGCATAAACTACCCAAAGACCTTTTGCGGTTTCAGTGATGCGCGGTGTCAGCTTGGCGTCCTTCATCGGCCCCGGCGTCTCGGCCCGGAAAATCTGGCGGCCGCCGATGCCGAGCAGCGGCAGGATCGCCACCGCGAGCACGATCAATCCCATGCCGCCCAGCCAGACCAACAGGCAGCGCCAGAAGTTGATCGAGGGTTCCATCACATCCAGGTTGGACAACACTGTGGCACCGGTCGTGGTTAATCCGGAAACGGTTTCGAAATAGGCGTCGGTGAACGTCAGTCCGGGAATGACCAGCATCAGCGGCAGGGTGGCGAACAGGGAGCCGCCGCACCAGGCCAGTACCACCAGCAGGATGCCGTCGCGGGCAGTCAGTTCACGCTTGCGTCGCCTTGTGGTGATCCACATGGTGCAGCCCGCGGCAAAGTTGACGGCCATGGATAGTGCGAAGGCGCCAGCGGCGCCATCCCCGTGAACCAGCGACACAACCAGCGGCAGCAGGTGAGAGAGGCTCATCACCATGGCGATGAGCCCGAGGTGCGGGAATACCGTGAGCAGCGTGCTCACAAAAAGCCTACATTGACCTGGAACAACTGCTCCACTTTGGACACCATGCGCTTGTTGATCACGAACACGATGACGTGATCATCAGCTTCGATCACGGTGTCGTGGTGCGCGATCAGCACCTGGCGTTTGATTGCGGATTTGCCGTTGCTGCCCGGCTGTTTGCCGGTGCGCACAATGGCACCGATGGTGACGCCTGAAGGCAGATTAATCTGCTCAATGCGGCGGCCAACCACTTTCGAGGATTTGAAGTCGCCATGGGCGACCAGTTCCAGTGCTTCCGCCGCGCCGCGGCGCAGGCTGTGCACCGCAACGCAGTCGCCGTGGCGTACATGGGCAAGCAGCGTGCCGATCGTCGCCTGCGCCGGAGAAATCGCGATATCGATCTGTCCGGCCTGCACCAGGTTGACGTAGGAGCCGCGGTTGATCAGCGCCACCACCCTGCGCACACCCATGCGTTTGGCGAGCAGCGAGGACATGATGTTGTTTTCGTCGTCGTTGGTCAGCGCGCAGTACACATCCATGTCGCCGATGTTCTCGGATTGCAGCAGGTCTTCGTCGGTGACGTCACCCACCAGCACCAGCGTGGTGCGCAGTTCGGCGGCGAGTTTTTCTGCGCCGCTTTTGCTGTATTCGATGATCTTGACGTCGTAGCGGTCTTCGATTGCCCTGGCCAGGCGGCGACCGATGTTGCCGCCACCGCCGATCATCACCCGTTTCACCGGTTTGTCCATGCGCCGCAACTCACGCATGACACCGCGGATGTGTTCGGTCGCGGCGATGAAAAACACTTCGTCACCGGCTTCGATGACCGTGGTGCCATCCGGCATGATCGGGCTGTCCTGGCGGAAAATGGCCGCCACCCGCGTGTCAAGATTGGGCAGGTGCTCACGGATGGTCTGCAACTCCTTGCCCACCAGCGGGCCGCCGTGGAAGGCGCGCACGGCGACCAGGCTGACAATACCGCCGGCAAATTCGAGCACCTGCAGCGATTCCGGAAATTCGATCAGCTTGGCAATGTAGTCGGTGAGCACCTGCTCGGGGCAGATCACGGTATCGACGGAAAAATTTTCGGGCGAGAACATCTCCGGATGCGACAGGTAGTCGGCGGCGCGGATCCGCGCAATCTTGGTCGGGATATTGAACATGGTCGCCGCCAGTTTGCAGGCGACCAGGTTGGTTTCGTCGCTTTGCGTGACCGCGAGGATCATGTCGGCATCGCGGGCGCCGGCGCGTTCGAGGACTTCCGGGTGACCGGC
>CAMBCD010000342.1 GCA_945863085.1 Bordetella parapertussis | reverse complement strand
GTCCAGTTCGCCGAAGCGGCGGCTGAACTCGATGTGCTGTTCTCGGCTGATGTTCTGCCCGCGCAGCAGCAGGATGCCGTGATCGAGAAAGACGCGATGAATTTCGCCGAAGGTGCTTTCGCTCATCGGTTTGTTCAGGTCGATGTCGCAGATTTCAGCGCCCAGCGCATTCGACAGGCGGCGCAGCTTCAGGGCCATCATTTCCTCCTCGTGGCGTCAACGGTGCCACGGAATGATTATGCCGTCATTCTGGCGGACGCCGGAATCCAAGGCTGTTTTGCCATTTTACTGGTCCCCGTGTCCGCCGGGGCGACGGCTGTGTCCGCGACGGAGCAGGCATCTTGTTATCATTCGTCGCACCACTCAATCCCGGACTGTTTCTGCCATGACCGAACCGAAACTCACCGGCAAGATCGCCCGCGAACGCATCGTGATGCTGGACATCCCGCGTCCGGGCAGGGAAATCATCGATGCCTTTCTCGCGCTGACCGACCTCGCCGGCACGGTGTCGGACGCGATGGACGAGCTGGGCATCCATGGCGCGATTCCGGCGGCGACGCTGCAGCCGATGCTCCCCGGGGCGCGCATGATCGGTCCGGTGATCACGGTGCGCAACATCATGCAGTCGGTGCCGCCGACACTGGGGGCGATGGCGCGCCAGTCGAAACAGGCCGACATCGAGGCGCATAACCTGGCCAAACCGGGGGATGTGCTGGTGATCGAAGGTGTTGCGGGCATTTCCAGCCTCGGCGGCAATTCGGCGTATGTCGGCAAACGCCAGGGCGAGGCCGGCGCGATTGTCGATGGCGCGACCCGCGACATCGCGACGGCACGCAGCATCGGCTATCCGATCTGGGCGCGTGGTGTCAGCCTGATCACCGGCAAGTGGCGCGTTGAAACCGTGGCCATCAACGGTCCGGTACAGATCTGCGGTGTGCCGGTGAATGCCGGCGATCTGGTGGTGGCTGACGACAACGGCGTGTGTTTTATTCCGCGGGCGCGTATTACCGAAGTGCTGGCACGCGCGCAGGCGCTGTCGGCGGGCGAGGAGGAGCGCAACCGCGATGTCGCCGCCGGGATGAGCGTGGTCGAGGTGGCCAACAAGGCCTACTTCCGCAAGGTTGGCGACCGGTAAACTGCGGTAATCCGGGGTAATCAGGGTGTGTGCCGTGTAACATTACGGCCTGTCGCCCATGCCGTCCGGCAGGGAGCTGGTCCGGAGATTCTGTGCGCATATTGCTGGTCGAAGACGATGTGATGCTTGCCGAGGCGATCACCCGCGCGTTGACGCAGTCGGCGCACGCAGTGGACGGCGCACGCAGCGGCGAGGAGGCCGACCGCGCGCTGGCGACCAGCCATTACGACCTGGTGCTGCTCGACGTCGGCCTGCCGCAGATTGACGGTTTCGAGGTGCTGCGGCGGTTGCGCGCGCGGCGCTCGACGGTGCCGGTGCTGATGCTGACCGTCAATGACGCGGTGGAGGACCGGGTCACCGGGCTCGACCTCGGCGCCGATGACTACCTGACCACGCCCTTCCGTCTGTCCGAACTCGAGGCGCGGGTGCGTGCGCTGATCCGCCGCGCCCACGCCAGCGCCAGTTCCGACCTGACCCACGGCCGGCTGCGACTGGACATGGCGGGGCGCCGCCTCTACCTCGATGACCAGCCGATGGAGCTGTCGCTGCGCGAACTGGCGGTGATCGAACTGCTGCTGCTGCGCGAAGGCAAGGTCGTCACCAAGCAGCAGATCACCGATCATCTCTACGGCTGGGAGGATGTTTCTTCCAGCAATGCGGTCGAGGTGTTCATCCATCGCCTGCGCAAGAAAATCGATGCTTCGGGTGTGGCGATCACCACGGTGCGCGGCATGGGTTACCTGATTGAAAAGCCGAATGGCGCAGGCGGTTAAGCCTTCTCATCACCCGCTGCTGCGCACGCAGCTGCTGACCTGGCTGCTGGTGCCCTTGTTCGTGCTGCTGACCGCCGATACCCTGGTCAGTTACTGGGTGGCGCTGAATTTTTCGCAGCGCGCCCACGACCGCACACTGGTCGAGGTGGCGCGCGAGGTGTCGTTGCATCTGCGCGGAGCCAATGGCGGACTGACGCTGGACATGCCGCCGGAAGCGCGGCGGGTGCTGCTGGTCGATCCGGTGGACCGCATCCATTTTGAAGTCACCACTGCCGAGGGCCGGCGCATCGACGGCGAGCCGCTCGCGCCGTCCGGCGCCGATGCCGCCCAGCGGCGCACCTCCGAGGCTTTTTATGACGGCATGTTCGACGGCGAAGAGGTGCGCGTCGTTGAGTTGCGGCTGGCGCCTGATCCGGCCTCGGGCCGCGCCGGCGCGGTGGTGCGCGTCGCCGAAACCAAGATCAAGAGAAACGAGCTGGCACGCGAGATATTGCTGAGCGTGGTGCTGCCGCAGGTGCTGCTGATCCTGATCGCCTGCGTCGTGGTCTGGATCGGCGTGGTGCGCGGTTTGTCACCGCTGCAGCGCCTGCAGCGCGCAGTGGCATCGCGTTCGGACCGCGACCGCAGCCCCGTGGCCGTGGACAACGTGCCGGGAGAAGTCAGCCCGCTGCTGCATTCGATCAATGAGCTGCTGTCGCGGCTGGATCATGTGCTGACGCTGCAGAGCCGTTTTGTGTCGGACGCCGCGCACCAGTTGAAAACACCGATGGCGGCGCTGAAAACCCAGTTCGAGGTGGCGCTGCGCGAAACCGATCCGCAGCGCATGCGCGAAGCCTTGCAGGGCATTTATCCGCGGCTGGAACGCCTGTCGCGGCTGGTGTCGCAACTGCTGTCGCTGGCGCGCAACGAGCCGGATGCCGTCAGTGCAGTGACGCTGGCGCCGCTGGATCTCGATGCACTGGCGCTGGATGTCGCCACCGGCTGGGTGCCGGAGGCGCTGAAAAAACACATCGACTTGGGTTTCGAGGGCGCCGGGCGGCCGGTGCAGGTGTCGGGTGACCCGGTGCGGCTGCGCGAGCTGCTCGACAACCTGCTCGACAACGCGGTGCGTTACAGCCGCGACGGCGGCCGCATCACGGTGCGCGTGACCGCAGTGCCGCCGACGGTGGCAGTCAATGACGACGGTCCGAGCATTCCGCTGGAGGAGCGCGTGCGGGTGTTCGAGCGTTTTCACCGGCTGCTCGGCAGCGGTCAGGACGGCAGCGGGCTGGGACTGGCGATTGCCCAGGAAATCGCCCACCTGCACCGCGGCGAAATCACGCTGGGCGAGGACACTTCCGACGGCATCGGCAATACGTTCAGCGTGGTGCTGCCGCCGGCCTGAGGGCATCTGTCCCGCCGCCCTTGCTGTAAGGTTCCGTTCATAATCAGGTAATCATCCGTTCATCCCCGTAGCGGGTGAGCGTAAGCCGGCATCCGTATTCTTCCCTCCATTCAAGTCAGCGGCGCAATGCCGTATTGACGGTTACAGGAGGAGGTGCCCGATGGAAATGCTTTCCAGTTCGTTTTTCTGGGTGACGCTGGGCCAGATCATGATGATCAACA
>CAMBCD010000341.1 GCA_945863085.1 Bordetella parapertussis | reverse complement strand
CGCAACTATCAGCATTTTTTCGCCGGTCATAGCCCCGTCCCCCATGGCCTGCCCGGCGCCCAATGGCCCGGACTTGAGCCCACGATAGCAGAAATTACCCCCCCGGCAATACCGTTGCCCCGGGGCACGAGGCTATAATCCGGCACATCGCGAAACCAGTCCGGCAATCCCTGCACCGCCCTTCCGACCGAAAATGGCCATGATGCGCAAACTTGCATTACTCGCCGGTTGCCTGCTGTTGAATACGCAGGTTGCGGCCAGCGAGCCGGCCCCGGCCATGGTCTTCCCCGCCAAAGTCACCGAATGGCCGCTGCCCAAGCCAATGTTTGCGCGGAGTTCCGCAATCGCCCCGGACGGCAGCATCTACATTGCAGTGCCCAACGACAACAGGGTGCTGCGTTTCGACCCGAAAACCCAGGACTTCAGGGATTGGGATCTCCCGAACGGGCACCAGCCGAACAGCGTGGTGATTGACCGCAAGGGCATGGTCTGGACCACCGGTTACGGCAACGGCACCATCGGCAAACTCAAACCATCAACCGGCACAATTGCGGAATTTTCAGTGCCTTCCGGCAACACCAGCAGACCACATACCCTCGCGCTCGGCAATGACGGCGAAACCCTGTGGTTCACCATGCAAACCAGCAACAGGATCGGCAGCGTCGACACCCTGACCGGCAGGATCGCCGAATATGAAACCTCGGGCAATCCGAGCGGCATTGCCATCGATCGTGCCGGCCATATCTGGTGGTGCCGCGGTGGTGATGGCAAACTGGGCCACCTGGATCCGCTAACCGGCAGAACCTCTGAACTGGACATGGGCCGCAACTCCCGGCCGCGCCGCATCGCCACCGCACCCGATGGCATGTTGTGGGTCACCTTGTACGGCAATGGCCAGCTGGTGAAAGTGGATCCCGCAAGCCAGCGGATCATCGATACCTATCCGCTGCCCGGCGGCAATGCCGGCGCTTACGCCGTCGCCGTGGACGACACCGGCATCGTCTGGGTCAACCAGATCAAGCTCGATACCGTGACCCGGTTTGATCCCGCGAGCGCAGTCATGCAGATCATCAAGCTGCCGTCGGCCAACGTCGGCATCCGCAAACTGACGGCCGAAGGCAACCGCGTCTGGTACACCGGATCACACAATGGCAGACTCGGTGTCATTGAGTAAACGCAGGCTGCTCTTGTTGCTGCTGGTGCTGCTGGCCATTGCAGCCCCGGCGCCGGCTGCGACCAGTCGCATTGATGCGGATTTGTGGCAACAGCTCAAATCCGGCGGTCATGTGCTGCTGATCCGCCACGCCACCACCGACCCCGGCATCGGTGACCCGCCGGGCTTCGATCTGCAAAACTGCGCCACCCAGCGCAACCTCAGCGCCGCCGGACGCGAAGAAGCACGCCATCTCGGCAGCGCGCTGAAACAACTCGGCATCCCCGTTGCTGCAGTGCGTTCCAGCCGCTGGTGCCGCTGCCTCGATACCGCGCGACTTGCATTCGGCAGCGCGCAGCCCTGGCCGGCGCTCGACAACACCTTCGAAACACCTGAGCGCCGCCCGCGGCAGATGGACGAGATCCGCAAGTTGCTGGCAGAGCCCGTACCGTCCGGCAATATCGTGCTGGTGACACACGGCGTCAACATACTTGCACTCACCGGCATTTCGCCGGCAGAAAGTGAAATCGTTGCCGTCCGTCCCGGTAACAAGGGCAAATTTACGGTCCTCGGACGCGGCACCCTGCGGCACTGAACGCAGCACGCATCACGCAACGCACAAGCGAAAAATGCTGCAGCGCGGCGATGCATGGGCCGCGCATTTTCATTTCACATGGTGACTCATCATTGCACCAGCACAGTGAACTGACTACCATTGTGACTGTTGCTGCACGCGGCGATATTTCAATAACACAAACCGCGCTCGCTGCCCCTGCAGCCGAGTCATTCCAAACAAGGAAAGTTTTGCATGCGTAATTACAAAATCCTGATACTGGGCGCTTCTTACGGCTCCCTGCTCGCCACCAAGCTGCTGCTCGCGGGGCATACGGTGAAAATGATCTGCCTGCCTGCCGAGGCCGAACTGTTCAACAAGGAAGGCGCCATCGTGCGCATGCCGGTCAAGGGCCGCGAAGGCCTGGTCGAAATCCGTTCGCGCGATCTGCCGGGCAAACTTTCCGCCGGCGGTCCGGATTCCGTCAACCCGACCGACTATGACCTGATTGCGCTGGCGATGCAGGAACCGCAGTACCGCTCACCCGGCGTGCGCGAACTGCTCGACAAGATTGCCAAGTCCCGCGTGCCCTGCATGTCAATCATGAACATGCCGCCGCTGCCGTACCTGAAACGCATCCCCGGCCTGGACGCAGAAGCCTGCCGTGACTGTTTTGCCGATGCATCGGTCTGGGACAGCTTTGATCCGAAAACGCTGACGCTGTGCAGCCCGGATCCGCAGGCCTTCCGCCCGCCCGAAGAAAAGATCAACGTGCTGCAGGTGCGGCTGCCGACCAATTTCAAGGCGGCGCGCTTCGATTCCGATGCACACACCGCAATCCTGCGCCAGCTCGCGGCCGACATAGAAGCCGTCCGCTTCGATTCCGGCGACGGCAAAAAGATCGAGTTGCCGGTCAAGCTCAAGGTGCATGAATCGGTGTTCGTTCCGCTGGCCAAATGGGCGATGCTGATCTCCGGCAACTATCGTTGCGTGCAGAAGGACGGCATGCGCCCGATCAAGGACGCCGTGCACAGCGACCTCGCCGCCTCGCGCGCCGTCTACGCCTGGGTGGTCAAACTGTGCGTGGCGCTGGGTGCCGCTGAAAAAGACCTGGTGCCTTTCGAGAAATACGCCAATGCGGCGCTGTCGCTGGGCAGCCCGTCATCCGCCGCACGGGCACTGGCTGCCGGCGCACCGAACATCGAACGGGTCGACCGCCTGGTCAAGACCGTTGCGGCGCAGAAAGGCATGCAGCTTGCCGTGGTCGACGAAACCGTTGCACTAGTCGACGGCTGGCTGGAGAAAAACCGCAAAAAAGCGGCCTGATGCCGTGCCTGCAGGAGCAGGCATGATCATCCCCCCGTGTTTCCCGTTGCCCGCGCCATCGCGCGGATAACGCGCCATAAAAACGGCATTGCATCACCGTCGCCACGACGGGATGCAATGCCGCGTTTCCGCAAAAAATTACTTCTTGGTATCCGGCGCCAGGGGGGCGGATTTCGTGTCACCCTTGCCGGCCTTTTGCGCCTCCTTCATGCACGCGGTGCGCGCATCGCCCTTCAGCCCGTCACACTTTTTGGCGGGATCCGCGTATTCGGCACGGGCACGGTCCTGCCCGGCCTTCTGCTGCGTCTGGGCATGGCTCACTGCGGTCATGCCGAGGGCGAAAATCACTGCAATCATCATCATGCTGTTCTTCATTTGAAACTCCATGTGGTAATCAGGGTTGTATTGCCCGTGCACTGCCGAATCAGTGCTTGTCCTTGCTCCCGGCACTCCGGCCCTGCCCGGTGGCCAGGAAGGCGTTGCGC
>CAMBCD010000340.1 GCA_945863085.1 Bordetella parapertussis | reverse complement strand
CGCCAGATTACGGTACAACATGTCCGGGTCAATCCGGATACCACCGCTCCAGGTCAGCACGTTCGATACCGGGTCAAAAGCCACGCGACGGAACAGCGCGGCGTCGGACAACACCTCCATCGCCATGTCTTCCACCAGGTCACCCAGATAAACATGCCCTTCCAGGCCATCATCGAAACGCAGCCATAAGGTGCAGTTGTCCTCCGCGCGCAGTTCGGTAACCGTATGCAGATGGGTCCTGCGGCTGCGGTAACGCCGGAACTTCAGACTGAGTGCCAAGGTTTCGACCCTCCATGGTGATGAACATTGCAACCCGGAAAGAATCCGGCGGCGCCGCCCTGCGGTTTTAATCGCAGGGCAATGCGCCGCCGGGTGTCTTGCTGCTTCAGCACGGAACCCCGATTTTCTCCGGAGCTCCTGTTCTCAATCGCATGTTTGATGTCCGATTTCGTTTCCGCTTTTTGTGCCTATGCCCGCCTGAAAGACGCCATCAATCCCAACTGAGCGCGCCCCCGGTCTGGTACTCGATGACGCGGGTTTCAAAGAAATTGCGCTCTTTTTTCAGATCGATCATTTCCGCCATCCACGGGAAGGGATTGGTCACGCCCTCGAACAGCACCTCCAGCCCGATCTGCTGGGCTCGGCGGTTGGCGATGAAACGCTGGTATTCCTTGAACATCGCAGCGTTGAGACCCAGCACGCCGCGCGGCATGGTGTCCTCGGCATATTTGTATTCGAGTTCGACGCCCTTGTGGAACAGTTCGCGCAGTTCTTCGCGGAATTCCGCGGTCCACAGGTGCGGGTTCTCCATCTTGATGGTGTTGATCAGGTCGATGCCGAAATTGCAGTGCATGGATTCGTCGCGCAGGATGTACTGGTACTGCTCTGCGGCGCCGGTCATCTTGTTCTGCCGTCCCAGCGCCAGGATCTGCGCAAAACCGACGTAGAAGAACAGGCCTTCCATCAGGCAGGCGAACACGATCAGGCTTTTCAGCAGTTTCTGGTCGTTTTCCGGCGTACCGGTCTTGAACGTGGGGTTGGTCAGCACGTCGATAAATGGGATCAGGAATTCGTCCTTCGCCCGGATCGATGAAACCTCATGGTAGGCGTTGAATATTTCACCTTCATTGAGGCCAAGGCTTTCGACGATGTACTGGTAGGCGTGGGTGTGGATCGCTTCTTCGAACGCCTGGCGCAGCAGATACTGGCGGCATTCCGGCGCGGTGATGTGGCGGTAGGTGCCGAGCACGATGTTGTTGGCCGCCAGCGAGTCGGCGGTGACAAAAAATCCGAGGTTGCGCTTGACGATGCGACGCTCATCTTCGGTCAGGCCGTTGGGGTTTTTCCACAGTTCGATGTCGCGGCTCATCTGGATTTCCTGCGGCATCCAATGATTGGCGCAGGCCGACAGGTATTTGTCCCAGGCCCATTTGTATTTGAACGGCACCAGCTGGTTGACGTCGGTCTGGCCGTTGATGATGCGTTTGTCGGCGACGTTGACGCGCCGCAGTTCTTGTTCCACAGGCTGATTTTGCGCAGGCGCACGGTCGGCCATCACGGGCTGTCTTGCCAGCCCGGCGGCACCCGGTTCCTCAAATTGCAACATCTTCAGTCTCCTTTATTGGCGTTGTGGGTGGATACCTTCCAGCACTTCGGCAGGTTCTTGGGATAGTTATCGGTGAACCCGCTTTCGTGCCGTGCAGCAAACCCTGATCCAGCAACTGCTTTTCAATATTCCCGATGTTCATTGATGCGTTTATTTACCGCATCCCCTGATTCACATCCCTGATTCGCGCCATCGCGTTGTTACCCGCCTCCGTCTACTGGCATGACTCGCATTCGGGATCGAGGATCGAACACACTTTCGGCTGCTCTTCCCCGTTGACGCCGCCATCCGACGACACGGCGTTCAACTGCCCCGCCTTGGAGGTCGATTTCTCGGTGGAAGTCGCGCCCAGTGTGCGCAGGTAGTAAGTGGTTTTCAGGCCGCGTATCCAGGCGAGTTTGTAGGTGTCATCCAGCTTTTTGCCCGACGCACCCGCCATGTAGATGTTCAGCGACTGCGACTGGTCGATCCATTTCTGCCGGCGCGCCGCGCATTCAACCAGCCAGCTTGCATCCATCTCGAAGGCCGTGGCGTAGAGGCTGCGCACGTCCGGCGGCACGCGGTCGATCCTGGCCAGCGAACCGTCGAAGTATTTGAGGTCGGCAATCATCACCTCGTCCCACAGGTTGAGCTTTTTCAGATCACGCACCAGGAACTCGTTGACGACCGTGAATTCGCCCGACAGGTTGGATTTCACATAGAGGTTCTGATAGGTTGGTTCGATACACTGCGACAGGCCGGTGATGTTGGCGATGGTCGCCGTCGGCGCAATGGCAATGCAGTTTGAATTGCGGATACCGACGCGCTGGATGCGGCTCCGGAGGCTGGCCCAGTCCAGTTTGGTGGACATGTCGCACTCGACATAACCTCCGCGCTCTTCGGCCAGCACCTTCAGCGAGTCCAGCGGCAAGATGCCGCGATCCCACAACGAACCCTTGAACGTCGAATACGGGCCGCGCTCTTCAGCCAGGTCGGACGAAGCCGCGTATGCGGTGTAGGTCACCTGCTCCATCGAACGATCGGCGAACTCCACGGCCGCCGGCGAACCATAGGGAATACGCAGCATGTGCAGGCAGTCCTGGAAACCCATGATGCCCAGACCCACCGGACGGTGCTTGAAATTGGAGTTCCGCGCCTTGTTGACGTTGTAGACATTGAGGTCGATCACGTTGTCGAGCATGCGCATGCCGGTGGCAACCGTACGCTTCAGCTTCGCCATGTCGAGGAGGCCGGTGGACAGATCCAGATGTGCCGGCATGTTGACTGACGCCAGATTGCAGACGGCGATTTCGTCGGGGCCGGTGTTCAGCGTGATTTCCGTGCACAGGTTCGAGCTGTGGATGACACCGACGTGGCTTTGCGGCGAACGCAGGTTGCAGGGATCCTTGAAGGTGATCCACGGATGCCCGGTTTCGAACAGCATGGTCAGCATCTTGCGCCACAGCTGGTTGGCCGGCACCTTCTTGTAGAGCTTCATCTCGCCACGGATGCACTTCGCCTCGTATTCGACGTAGGCCTTTTCGAAAGCCTTGCCGAACTTCTCGTGGAGGTCCGGAACGTCCGACGGCGAAAACAGCGTCCACTCGCCGTTTTCCATGACCCGCTTCATGAACAGGTCGGGCACCCAGTTGGCGGTGTTCATGTCGTGGGTGCGGCGACGGTCATCGCCGGTGTTCTTGCGCAGTTCGAGGAATTCCTCGATATCCAGGTGCCAGCTTTCAAGATAAGAGCAAACTGCGCCCTTGCGTTTGCCGCCCTGGTTCACCGCCACCGCGGTGTCGTTGACCACTTTCAGGAACGGCACCACGCCCTGCGATTTTCCGTTGGTGCCCTTGATGTGGGCGCCCAGCGCGCGCACGGGGGTCCAGTCGTTGCCGATGCCGCCGGCGTACTTCTGCAGCATCGCGTTTTCCT
>CAMBCD010000339.1 GCA_945863085.1 Bordetella parapertussis | reverse complement strand
TCCGGCGGCCTGGGCCCGGCTGACAGAATTAGAGGGGTCGATTACGACTGCGGACATGATGGCCATGAACGCCGCGGTGGAATTGCAGAGGCGCAGCTTTGCGGCAGTCGCGGCGGAGTGGTTGCAGCAGAAACGCATGGCGCCGGATTTCGCTACTGCACCGGAGGCGGGGGGACTGGCAGCCGTGTTGTTCGGCACTGACCTGGCACGACTTACGCTGGAGCACCTGCTGCTGGTTGGCGCGTCGCTGCTGCTCAGCGTGGCGGTCGGTGTGCCGCTGGGCATCTGGGCGCAGCGTGTGCCACAGATCGGTACCTGGATACTGGCACTGACCGGCATGCTGCAGACGGTGCCCAGTCTGGCTTTGCTGGCATTCCTGATCACGGCGCTGGACCGCATCGGGGCCGTACCGGCGATCATCGCGCTGTTTCTGTATGCCCTGCTGCCGGTGGTGCGTGCCACAGAAACTGCATTGGCAGGCGTCGGTGACGACATGCGTGATGCCGGACGTGCGCTGGGCCTGGACGGGAAACAGATGATGCGCCTGATCGAATTGCCGCTGGCCATGCCCGGGGTGCTGGCCGGAATCAAGACCTCGGCCGTCATTACCGTAGGTACGGCAACAGTTGCTGCGTTTGTCGGCGCCGGGGGCTACGGTGAGCGCATCGTGGCCGGTCTGGCCGTCAATGACCACAAGCTGCTGCTCGCCGGCGCTATTCCGGCAGCGCTGCTGGCGCTGATCTTTGAATGGAGTTTCCGCTGGCTGGACCGGCGGTTGCTGAGTCGGGACTGATGCCCGCGGCGGCGGCTGTTTTTTCACATGATGGAACCGAGGGATGGGACTGCAAAACCGATCGTTATGCAGAGTGAACTAAATCGGCCGCAACCGGTCAGTGCACTATCGCTGCACCGGCACATTTCACGTGTCGTAACAGGCGGTTATACTGCGGCGCCTGCCTGGACAGCGAGCCTGTTGATCCGGGTCAGGGCGGCAGTATCAGGGAACGGACAATCATGAGATGAGCGATCGCGAAGTCGATCAGCAGCTGGTAGAGCGCGTACAGCGTGGCGACAAACGTGCCTTCGACCTGCTGGTCGTCAAGTACCAGCGCAAGCTGGGACGGTTGCTGTCGCGTTTTATCCGTGATCCGAGCGAGGTTGAGGATGTGACACAGGAGGCGTTCATCAAGGCCTATCGGGCCCTGCCGAATTTTCGTGGCGACAGTGCCTTTTATACCTGGCTGTACCGGATTGGCATCAATACCGCCAAGAACCACCTGGTGGCGATGGGTCGGCGGGCGCCGACCAGCACGGAAATGGACGCCGAGGAAGCGGAAAACCTGGAGTCCGGCGACCAGTTGCGGGATCTGAATACCCCGGAAAACCAGATGATGAGCCGGCAGGTCGGGGATACGGTGAACCAAACCCTGCAGGAGTTGCCTGAAGAGTTGAGAACGGCGCTTACCCTGCGGGAAATCGAGGGTTTGAGTTACGAAGAGATAGCCACCGCGATGCAGTGCCCGGTGGGAACGGTGCGGTCCAGGATCTTCCGGGCCCGTGAAGCGGTGGCGGCAAAATTGAAGCCCTTGCTCGATACGGGCAAGGACAGGAGATGGTGAGATGGAAACAATTTCAGTACTGATGGACGGTGAGGCAAGCGGGCAGGAAGAACATCAGACCCTGCTGCGTCTCAAGGATACCGGGGAAGCCCGTGAAGCCTGGGCAAGCTACCACCTGATCGGTGACGTGATGCGTGGCGATGCTTTGCCGGCGTTTGACGTGTCACAGCGGGTGGCGGCTGCCATCGCGGATGAACCGACGGTCATGGCACCGCGATCGTCACGGACCGGCAAGCCGATGACCTATGCGCTGTCGGCCGCAGCATCGGTTTCGGCCATTGCCGTGGTCGGCTGGATGGCCTTTTCCACGGGCACCTTTACCAATCCGCCGGTGGATGTTGCGCGGGCTCCGGCCGCGGCAGTGGCACAACCGGAAGCCCAACTGGTCAGTTCGCCCAGTGATGGCCAGATGAACGAATACCTGCTGGCGCACCAGGGCGTGTCGCCCAGTACCAGCCTGCAGGGCGTTGCGCCGTACATCCGCACCATTTCCACGGCATCTGCGGGTCGCTGAAACAACATGAAATTCTGCTGGATGGTTGTACTTATATTGCTGCCGGGTGCCGCGGTGGCGGAAGAGAATTCACGGGAGGCGCTGACCATGCTCGAAAAGATGGCGGAGGCCAGCCGCAAGGTCAATTATTCCGGTACCTTCATGTTCCAGCACGGCGGGCAGTCCGAAACGTCGCGCATTGCGCATTTCGTCAATCCGGCCGGCGGCGTGCTGGAGCGACTGGAAACCATGGATGGACCGGCCCGCGAAGTGATCCGTACCAACGACCAGGTGACCTGTTATCTGCCTGGCAGCAAGGTGGTGCTGGTTGATCCCAGGGGCTCCCGGCAGTTCCCGATACGCGTCGAGCAAATCCAGGAAATCGTACAGCATTACCGCGTGGTCAAAGGCGACATGGACCGCGTGGCAGGCCATGAATGCCAGTGGGTGGCATTGCTGCCCAGGGATGCCTTGCGCTACACCCGGCGTTTCTGCGCCGAGACCAGCACCGGATTGCCCTTGCGTGCACGCACATTGAACGAAAAAAACGAGATCCTGGAGTCATTCGCCTTTTCTACGCTGACCCTCGGCGGATCGTTCCGGCGTGAGCTGGTGAAGTCAAAATATGCGCTGGTCAGCACCAAACAGAATTGGCGGGTGGACCGCTCGGCGCTGACGGCCGGCGACAGCGGAGACTCGGGCTGGATTGTGAACAATCAACCCGCGGGATTCCGCAAACTGATGGAGCTGCGGCGTTCGATGGTCGGCAAGAAGGGCACTGTTTCACACCTGGTGTTTTCGGACGGCTTGGCCGGAGTGTCCATATTCATCGAACCCGGCGCTGCACCGGATGGCAAGCAGGTGCTCCGCCACCAGGGCGCAGTGCATATTTACAGTCGCGTGATTTCCGGTCACACGGTCACCGTGCTGGGCGAGACCCCGGCGGAAACAGTGATGCGGTTTGCGCGTTCGCTGGAGCCCAGGACCACGACCGCAGTCCAGCAGCGCTGATCGCATTCGCTGCACTTCCCGCAGTTCATTCCGCAGTCAACCTTATTTACCACTCATGCATTTCCAGGAAAGGCTGAACATGTTCAGATCTCTCGTGCAGATGTTGTGCCTGTCGTTTTGTCTGCTTGTGCCGTTGCAATCGACCGCACAACTTCCCGATTTCACCGATTTGGTGGAAAAACAGGGCCCGGCTGTAGTCAACATCAGCACCACCCAGACGGCATCCCGCAACGCACTGTCGCCACAATTGCCGCAACTGGACGAGAACGACCCCCTGTACGAATTTTTTCGCCGGTTCATGCCGAATCAGCCGAATCCCGGCCAGACTCCCGGACAGCCCAACCCCGGGCCGCGCGAATTCCAGGCGCAGTCACTGGGTTCCGGATTCATCATCAGCGCTGACGGTTATATCCTGACC
>CAMBCD010000338.1 GCA_945863085.1 Bordetella parapertussis | reverse complement strand
GGAAAACAACATCCGCGCGGCTGCCGTGCTGGGTGTGGTCGGTGGCGGCGGACTCGGTCAGATGCTGGCCTTCCACATGGGGCTGTTCCACATGAACGAAACCAGCTCGATCCTGATCGCGATGATCCTGCTGGTCGCCATGGTGGATCTCTTGTCCTACCTGTCGCGGCGCCTGCTGCAGCGCTGAACCCGGTATGTCAGCGCCCGCTCATTCCACCGAGCGCCGCGCAAAATCCTGCGGCCGGAATCCAAGCAGCCACAGCGTGGCGAAATAGCTGCCGGCCCCGGCACAAACCAGCACTCCCATGCGACCGATGCGCTCCACAGCCCCTGCCGCCAGCCAACCGGTTGTATCTCCGGACAACAGCCACAACACGGCGCCCATGACATACACCGCCAGCGCCAGCTTCAGCAGAAAAATACCCCAGCCCGGCTGCGGCATGTAAATCGCACGGCTGCGCAGACCGCGCAGCAGCAGCGCTGCGTTGAGGCAGGCGCCGAGACTGATCGACAACGCCAGGCCTGCATGACGCAGTTCCCAGATCAGCAGCAGGTTGAGCAGCTGCGTAAACACCAGCGTGACCACCGCGATTTTCACCGGGGTGCGGATATCCTGCCGCGCATAAAAACCGGGCGCCAGCACTTTCACCGCAATCAGCCCGACCAGGCCGATCGAATACGCAATCACCGCATGACGGGTATTGATCACGTCGGTTGCAGTGAACGCGCCGTAATGAAACAGCGTGGTGATCAGCGGCACCGCCAGCAATGCCAGTGCCGCAGCGGCGGGCACCGCCAGCAACAGCGTCAGGCGCAAACCCCAGTCCAGCAATTCCGAATAAGCCTGCACCGATTGTTCAGCATGGCACTTTGCCAGGCTGGGCAACAGGATGGTGCCCAGCGCGACGCCGAGCATGCCGGCGGGAAACTCCATCAAACGATCGGCAAAGTACAGCCAGGTCACGCTGCCGGTGATCAGGAACGATGCAAATACGGTATTGATCAGCAGGCTGACCTGCCCGACCGACACACCAAACACCGCGGGCGCCATCTGCTTCAACACCCGCCGCACGCCTTCATCGCGGAAATTCAACCGCAGCCGCGGCAACATGCCGATGCGCGCCAAGAAGGGCAACTGGAAGGCCAGTTGCAGCACACCGCCGACAAACACCGCCCAGGCCAGCGCCATCACCGGCGGATCAAACCAGGGTGCCGCGAACAGCGCAAATGCGATGAAGGACAGGTTGAGCAGCACCGGGGTGAATGCCGGCACCGCAAACCGGCTCCAGGTATTGAGGATGCCGCCGGCACAGGCCGTCAGGGCAATGAACAGGATGTAGGGAAATACAATGCGCAGCAGGTCGACGGTCAACGCAAATTTTTCCGGATTCGCAGTGAAACCCGGCGCGCTGACGCTGACAATCAGAGGCGCGGCGACCACACCTACGGCCGTGACCAGCACCAGCGCAACAGTCAGCACCGCAGCCACATGATCGACCAAGGCCCGCGCCTCGGCCGGACCGCGGCGGTTCTTGTATTCGGCGAGGATGGGCACGAAGGCCTGGGAAAAAGCACCTTCGGCAAACAGCCGCCGCAGCAGGTTGGGGATCTTGAAGGCGACGAAGAAGGCGTCGGTCATCAAGCCGACCCCGAAAACCCGGGCAATCACCGCATCGCGCACGAAACCCAGCACGCGGGACAGCAGCGTCATGCTGCTGACAGTCGCTAAGGCTTTGAGTAGATTCATTTTTCCCGGATTTCGGCGGTGGTGGTGCCGCCGCCGTCGGACTTGCGGAAAGAGCGGTATATCTTTATCATTGCGCCCTTTCCGAATCACCCTCGAATTGTTCTTTTACTGAACGAAATCCGGAGTTTACATGGCCAATACCGCTTCAGCCAAAAAAGCCGCCCGCCAGGCCGTCAAACGCCGCGCCAGCAACATGGCACAACGCTCTGCACTGCGCACCGCAATGAAAGATGTGCGCAAGGCCATCGCCGCCGGCGATAAAGCCGCAGCCCGCGCCGTGTTCCAGAAATCGGTGAGCACGATCGACTCGATCGCCGACAAGGAAATCATGCACAAGAATACGGCCGCCCGTCACAAGAGCCGCCTGAACGCCGCCGTCAAGGCGATGGCGTAACAGTTGTTGTCGGCGGCCGGCAGTAGCCGGTCGCAGGACTGGCAGCCGCCCGGCCCGTCAGCCCCTGGTTCTTATTGATTTAATCAACAGCAGACTTAATTAACGGCGCCCGGACCGCGCAGCACATCCCGCAGCGCCGCCTCTGCCGCCAGATCCTCCGGACGTTTTGCCTTGCGGCCCGGCCGCAGCTTGAGTTGATTGTCCCGCGCAAACTGCAGCAGAAACGCAAACGCCGTCGGATCGCGATTCTCCAGCACACGATCAACCGCCACGCAGCGCACGCCGCCAGCCATGATCGGTTTGAGAAACGGCGAATAGGCCAGGTAGCCTTCGGCGCTGAATACGGACAACATGCCGCTCAGCCGCTCCGCCCAGTCGCTGGGACGAAAGATTTCACCGGTTTCGGTAATGCCCTGAATTACGATTTCTGGTGTGTCGGCGAACATTGTCTGTTTCCTGGATTTTGATGCGCGAAAAGTCTAGCAGAAGCACCATGATTTGCATCGTGATTTAGCTCTGTACAGCCATGGAAATTTAACTTGCCAAGCAAAACCGGCTTGGATAAGAATAGCCGCTCCGGCGGCATCAGGCCGCCGTCTGTTTTTGCAGCGCAGTTTTGCAGGGTATTTTTGCAGGCAAGGATGAACCATGTCCCACGTGATGAACACCTACGGCCGGTTGCCGGTCACCTTTGAGCGCGGCGAAGGCGTCTGGCTGTGGGACACCGCAGGCAAGCGTTATCTGGACGCGCTCGCAGGCGTGGCCGTGAATGCGGTCGGCCACAGCCACCCGAAGCTGGTGGCAGCATTGCGCGAACAGGTCGGCAAGCTGATCCACACATCCAACATCTACCAGATTGCGGCCCAGGAAAAACTCGCAGACCGCCTTGCCGAAACATCCGGCATGGACAAGGTGTTTTTCTGCAATTCGGGCGCTGAAGCCAACGAAGCGGCCATCAAGCTCGCGCGATATTACGGCCACAAGAAGGGCGTCGAGCTTCCTGCAGTGGTGGTACTCGAAAAGTCCTTCCATGGCCGCACCATCGCCACACTGTCTGCCACCGGCAGCCGCAAGGTGCAGGCCGGATTCGAACCGCTGGTGACCGGATTCGTGCGCGTACCGTTCAACGACCTCGAGGCAGTGCGGCGCATCGCCGTTTCCAACCGCAACGTGGTCGCCGTGCTTGCCGAACTGGTGCAGGGCGAAGGCGGCGTCAGCGTGTGCAGCGACGATTATCTGAAAGGGCTGCGCGAAATCTGCGACGCCAACGGCTGGCTGCTGATGCTCGACGAAGTGCAGACCGGCATGGGCCGCACCGGCAAGATGTTCGCATTCCAGCATTACGGCGTGATGCCGGACGTGATCACGCTCGCCAAGGGGCTCGGCGGCGGTGTGCCGATTGGCGCCTGCAT
>CAMBCD010000337.1 GCA_945863085.1 Bordetella parapertussis | reverse complement strand
AGCGCCACGCCATAACGGGCCAGCCCCGGGCTGCGCGCCAGCCACAGCGCAAATGCGCCGACATAGAGCAGCGTCACCAGCGCGCCGACGCGATGTGTCCAGTGGATCGCGGTAATGGCGTCATAACTCAGGTGGATCCCGGCGGCGGTCATGCCCAGTTCGCGCACCAGCTGGAAGCCGTGGCGGAAATCCATCTGCGGCAGCCATTCGTTGTGGCAGGTCGGGAAATCGACACAGGCCAGCGCCGCGTAATTGGTGGAAACCCAGCCGCCCAGCGCAATCTGCGCAATCACCACCAGCAGAGCCAGCAGCGCCCATGGCCGCAGCCGGGACGCCGTTGCGGACGCGATGGCAGGCGGCGCCTGCTGGCGCAATGCCAGCCATGTCAGCAGCGCCAGCAGCGCCAGGCCGCCGAGCAAATGCAGCGTGACAATCACCGGCTTCAGCAGCAGCGTCACGGTCCACATGCCCAGGGCCGCCTGCAGCATCACCAGCACGAGCACACCTGTGGCCAGCAGCGGAGACTGCCGCAATTCACGACGCCGCGCCCAGGCCATCACCGTGATCGCGAGTATCACCAGCCCCAGTCCGCCGGCGATATAACGATGAAACATTTCCTTCCACGCCTTGCCCAGCGATACCGGGCCATGCGTGCCGCCCTGTTCCGCCACAGCGCGCGCGATGTCGTCCTGTGCATGGTGCGGTGTCAGTTCGCCATAACAACCCGGCCAGTCGGGACAGCCTAATCCTGCATCGGCCAGGCGCACATAGGCGCCAACGACAACGACGACGAAGGTGTAGATCACCGCAAACCAGACCAGTTTTCGGAACATGATTAAATTATCAATAAAAACAATTGGTTGCGTACTGTCGCCGCAGGATCAGCCGATGCGCGACACTCTGAGCAGGCGATCAAGGTC
Source organism: Bordetella parapertussis (assembly GCA_945863085.1). The sequence goes on along the minus strand of CAMBCD010000337.1, from coordinate 2,646 downwards.
TTTTTTCATGCGACTGGGGTCGGCTTCACGCGGATAACGCAGCACCAGATTGCCCAGCGGGTCGACCAGATAAATATGATCGCTGCGCGCGCCGGCATGCGGCAAGGCTTCGAGCACCGCACTGCCTGCGACATTGACGAGCCAGGTACCTTCGAACTCCGAGCGCAAACGCTCTGCCGGCTGGCCGCCGCCGGTGATCAGCCACACGCGCTCGATACGCTCCGGGTACTTGCCCTGCGTCTTGCGCACCTGGCGGATCTGCCACAACTTTTTTTCGCAATAAGCGTCACAGGCCGCGTCATCCACAGTGACGAACAGCCATTTGCCTCGCAGCTGTGCAAGGGAAAACGCGCTGCCATCAGCCAGCCTCAGTGCAGCGTCGGGCAGTTGTTTGTCCGCGATCAGCTCACCGTAATTCACCCGTCCTTCAGGCTGGTAAAAATAATAGGCCGCGAATGAAGCCACAAAAGGTGCGATACACACCGCGGCCACCAGCCACAGGGTTTTACGGCTTTGCGGCGGAGCGTCGTTTGACATGGGTCACCAGGAAATAAATAAAAATGGCCAGACTCATTGCATACCACTGGAAGGCATAAGCGAGATGCGTGTTGCGGCCAAGATCGGGCCGGCTCCACACCCGTACCAGGCCGTCGTCCGCCGCGCTGTCCTGCTGGATCACGAAGGGCTGCAGATCAAGGCCGGTCTCCTGCCGGTAACGGTCAAACACCAGGTTCTGGCGAATCCGTCCTTCCGCAACCTGCGTCGACAGTTCCAGGTAACGTTCACTGTACGCGACGGCAACACCCTGCACCAGCTGTTCGCCGGCGGGCGTGCTCACCTGCGGCAGGCTGCGATCGCGGTTTGCGGGCACCCAGCCGCGGTTGACCAGCACATACCGCTGCGATCCGGCAATGCGCAGGGGGGTTGCCACATGCAGGCCGGGCCGGTGCTGGTAAATGCGGTTGTCGACAAATACCATGTGCTGCGGCTCGAATTCGCCGCGAACTTCAACGCGGCGGAAAATAATGCCGTCGCGTTCCATCAGATCTTCACTGATGCGTACTGCCGGCTCCTGCCCCTGCGCGTCAAACCGCTGTTGCAAATCCTGTTTGTACTGGGCACGCCCGATCTGCCACTGGCCAAGCGCCAGCGTCAGCGCAATGCCCGCCACAGCGGCAACGCTGGTCCAGCGCCGCGGCCGGAATTCATAAGCTCCAAAGCTGATCGCTGTCACTGCTGCTGAAAACCCCATGAATAATGACAAAAACATGCGAAGCCATGTTTTTGGAAAACATCAACGGACCCGCTGGGTTAAACTGAAACCATCATGCGCATCATCGTCATACTGTTCATCATCGTCATCCTCGGCAGCCTGGGCTCCGCCCTGTATTACATGGTCAAGGATCGCGGCACCACCGAGCGTACGGCCAAGGCACTGACCGTCCGCATCGCCCTGTCGATCACGCTGTTCCTGCTGCTGTTGCTGGGCTTCCACTTCGGCCTGATCACGACACGGCTTTGACTCCGGGTTGACTGCGCCGTTCCGTCGGCCACATTGAGTAACAGTCAAAAAGCGCGGCAAAAAAAACGCCGCGATCACGCGGCGCTCAATCCCCTAGCAGGGGTACCCCCTCCCCGTGCAAATCGCGCTTTCCGGTTTTGCAGGCCGATTGCGCGATTCGCCGCCTTGAATACCTAGAGCCAGTAAACCACCACGAACAGGAGCAGCCAGACCACGTCGACAAAGTGCCAGTACCAGGCCACACCCTCGAAACCGAAATGATTATCGGCGGTGAAATGACCGGCAACGCTGCGGAACAGGATCACCCACAGCATGATGGTGCCGACTGTCACATGGAAACCGTGGAAACCCGTCAGCATGAAAAAGGTCGCGCCGTACGCGCCCATGGTCAGCTTGAGGTTCAGTTCGGAGTAGGCGTGGGCATATTCGTAGACCTGGAAGCCGAGGAAGATCATGCCCAGCGCGATGGTCATCACCAGGCCCCAGATCAATTGGGTGCGGTTGTTCTTCAGCATGCCCCAGTGCGCCCAGGTCAGGGTCGCGCCGGATGTCAGCAGCAGCGCGGTATTCAGCGCGGGAATACCCCAGGCGCCCATTGGCGAAAAGGTTTCCTTGATGCCGGGGCCGGTTGCCGGCCAGTCAGCCTTGAATCCGGGCCACAGCAGGTCCTGGTGGATCAGTGAACCGAGATCCGGCACCGAAATCACCCGCATGTAAAACAACACGCCGAAAAAGGCGGCGAAGAACATGACTTCGGAAAAAATGAACCAGCTCATGCCCCAGCGGAACGACAGATCAACCTGTTTGTTGTATTTGCCCGCTTCGGATTCATGGGCCACGGTGGTGAACCAGCCGGCAAACATGAAAAACAGGATCAGGAAACCGATGCCCAGCAGCACATAACCCAACGGCATGCTGTTGACGGTAAACGATGCGCCGAAGCCGAGAAAACAGAGGGCAGTTGCCGCGACAATCGGCCAGTGTGAAGGTTGCGGCAGATAGTAATTGCCTGTGGTTTGCGTAGACATGCTGGTTTCTCCCTGAATCCCTGCGTTTATTCTTTCCGTTTGCGGCTAAATTCGCCGATCAGCAACCATCAGCGGGTGATGAACTGCACCACGGAC
>CAMBCD010000336.1 GCA_945863085.1 Bordetella parapertussis | reverse complement strand
GGGGATTTTTCCATTGCGCGGCGACATGGCGCAGGCGCTGGGCATGGCGGAAACCGACATCATCATCACCCATGCCGAAGGCGCGGGCTGTTACGGCCACAACGCCGCCGACGATGTGACGCTCGATGCGGCGCTGCTGGCGCGCGCGGTGCCGGGCAAACCGGTGCGTGTGCAGTGGATGCGCGAAGATGAATTCGCCTGGGAGCCGTTCAGCTCGCCGATGGTGATGCGCATGAACGCGGCGCTGGACGACCAGGGCAATATCGTCAACTGGGGCCATGAACTGTGGAGCCATGCGCACAGCACGCGGCCCGGCGGGCGCGGCGGCGTCAACCTCACGGCGGCCTGGCACCTGGAAAAACCCTTGCCCGCGGCCAAGCCCGGCAATCCGCCCCTGCCCGGCGGCGGCAGCCATCGCAACGCGGTGCCGCTGTACGATTTTCCCAACCAGAAAATCACCAACCACCTGATCCGTGAATCGCCCCTGCGCACTTCCGCAATGCGCGCGCTGGGCGGTCATGGCAACGCCTTCGCCATCGAGTGTTTTATCGACGAACTGGCGGAAGCGGCGGGCGCCGATCCGGTGGAATTCCGCCTGCGCCACCTGAAGGATGCCCGCGCCAAAGCCGTCATCGAAAAAGTGGCGCAGATGGCGGGCTGGAAAACCAATGAAAAGGGCGACGGTGAGCGCGGCCGCGGCATCGGCTTTGCGCGCTACAAGAATCTTGCCGCCTATATCGCGGTGATCGCCGAGGTGCAGGTGTCGGAAGAGGTGCGCGTGACGCGGATGTGGGCGGCCGTCGATGTCGGCCAGGCGATCAACCCCGACGGCGTGATCAACCAGATCGAAGGCGGCATCATCCAGAGCGCGAGCTGGACACTGAAGGAGCGCGTCGATTTCGACCGCCAGGGCGTGACCACGCGCAACTGGACGGATTATCCGATCCTGACTTTCACCGAAGTGCCGGAAGTCGAGGTCGCGCTGATCAACCGGCCGCAAGCGCCGCCGGTGGGCGCGGGCGAGGGCACCCAGGGCCCCGTATCGGCGGCGATTGCCAATGCCATCCATAATGCGCTGGGCGTGAGACTGCGCGACATGCCGTTCACGCGGGATCGCGTGGTGGCGGCGCTGAGCAGCTGATCGACAGGATATATTCCAATAAAACAAGGGGAGAACCATGAGAAATAAAATTGCGGATGTCCTGGTGGCGGCGACGCTCGCAGCCTGCTGGCAGGGCGCGGCGGCAGCCTGGCCGGAACGGCCGATCCGGCTGATCGTGCCCTTCGCACCCGGCGGCAACGTCGACCTGACCGCACGCGTGATCACGCCCGGCATGGGCGAACTGCTCGGCCGCAACTTCATCATCGACAACCGCGCCGGCGCCGGCGGTGCCGTGGGTTCCGAAATCGCGGCGACCGCGCCGGCCGACGGTTACACGCTGCTGTTCTCGTCGACCGGCTCGCTGACCATCGCACCGGTGGTCTCCACCAAGCTGCGTTACGACCCGCTCCGGGATTTTGCGGCGGTTTCGCTGGTGTCCAACGTGCCGGTGATCATGCTGGTGCCGCTGACTTCTCCGGGCAAGACGGTCAGGGAGTTTGTCGCCTTTGCCAAAAGCCGCGGCGAACTGACCATGGGTTCTTCGGGCAATTTTTCCACCGGCCGGCTCGCCGGTGAACTGTTCCAGGGCGTCACCGGCACGCGTTTCACGCATGTGCCGTACAAGGGCGGCGGGCCCGCGATGCTCGACCTGATCGGCGGGCGCATCGACGTCATGTTCGACCAGATTTCTTCGGCGATCGGACACGTCAAGGGTGGCAAGGTGCGGGCGCTGGCGGTCAACGCGGTGAAACGCTCGCCGGAAGTGCCGGAAGTGCCGACGATGAAAGAAGCCGGTGTCGCCGGTGTCGAGGCCGGCACCTTTACTGCAATGCTCGCGCCGGCAAAAACCCCGAAGGCCATCGTGACGCGGCTCAACGAAGAGCTCAACAAGACGCTGAAAACACCGCCGGTGCAGCAGAATTTCGCCAAGTACAGCGCCGAGGTCATCGGCGCCACGCCGGCGGCGAGCCAGGCCTTCATCAAGGCTGAAATCGAGAAGTGGCGCAAGGTGGTGAAGGCCGCGAACATCCAGGTAGAGTAGGGCGCATAAAACATTTTTTAATTCAGCGTCAGGAGCAACAATTTCATGAAAGTACTGGTCATCCACGGCGCCGGCCTCAACATGCGCGGCAAGGTGCAACTCGATGTATTCGGTCCGCTGACGCTGGCGCAGTACGAGGAACATATCCGCGGCTATGCCAAGGAACTCGGCATCGAAGTGTCCTTTTTCCATTCCAATATCGAGGGTGAAGTGGTCAACAGGCTGTACGAAGCCTTCGACAGCGACATCGCGGGCTGCGTGATCAATCCCGGTGGCTACACCATGGTCACCGGCCCGCTGCGTGCGGCGGTGGCGCAGATGAAATTCCCGGTGATCGAGGTGCATCTCAGCAATCCGACTGCGCGCGGCACGGTGTCGGTGTTCCAGCCGGTGTGCAAGGCTTCGGTCTATGGTTTTGGCATTGAGACTTACCGTCATGCGCTGGCCGGCTTGAAGGCGCTGGTCAAAAAATAACGGCAGACGGCAACCTAATACCGTCATTCCGGCCAAGCGCAGCGCGCCCCGAAGGAAGTCCTCCTGGGGGACGAGCCGGAATCCAGGCCGTGCTGCCAAATATCGCACTGGATTCCGGCTTGCGCCGGAATGACGATGTAAAAGGTTGTGTTGCAGTAAAAGTTGAATTCAGCGCCCGGGAGGGGAAGCGATGAAGTTCGGCGACTACGTCAAAGTCAAATCTCTGGCCACGCCGGCCGGCTTCAAGGAAAACCTGCAGCGCCTGGGCCTGCCCATGCCCTGCGAGGACGTGCTGGAGTCCGGTGCGTCGTCGCCGCTGGGTTCGCCGCTGACGATCGACGGCCTGACCATCGGCAATCGCTTCGCGATCCACCCGATGGAGGGCTGGGATGCGCTGGAGGATGGCCGTCCTTCGGACAATACGCGCCGGCGCTGGCAGCGTTTCGGTGCATCCGGCGCCAAGCTGATCTGGGGCGGTGAGGCGGTGGCGGTGCGGCCCGACGGCCGCGCCAATCCCAACCAGCTGATGCTCAATGACAGCACGCAAGGCGAAATAGGAGAAATGCGTGGCGCACTGGTCGCTGCGCATCGCGAGGTCATGGGCAGTGACGATGGGCTGGTGGTCGGCCTGCAGCTGACGCACTCCGGGCGTTTCTGCAAGCCGAACGACCACCACAAGCAGGAGCCGATGATCCTTTACCGGCATCCGATCCTCGACCGCAAATTCAAACTCAAACCCGACCATCCGCTCATGAGCGACGGCGACATCCGCCAGTTGATCAACCAGTACGTTGCGGTGGCCAAACGCGCCGCCGCACTGGGTTTTGATTTTGTCGACCTCAAGGCCTGCCACGGTTACCTCGGCCACGAATTCCTGTCGGCAAAAACCCGTCCCGGTGAATTCGGTGGTTCGCTGGAGAACCGCACACGTTTCCTGCGCGAGATCGT
>CAMBCD010000335.1 GCA_945863085.1 Bordetella parapertussis | reverse complement strand
ATTGTTTGACGCCGTTTGCGGCGCTGCCGGTGGTCGCGGGCGCAGCGCCATTGATGCCCAGCGTCAGGAACAACTGCCGCGCCATCACGTTGTTGGAATATTTGTTGACGTCGCGCACCACCTCCGACATCGATGGTGATCTGGCCGTGACCAGCGGTCGCGCCTGTACCGGGCTTGCGCCGTCGCGCACCTGGCCGGTGAAAACGCCGCCCATTTCACGCCACAGATAAGTGAACAGCGCGCCGACGTACTGGCGATGGCCGAGTACGCTGTAACTGCGCATGCGTTCGCCGCAGTCCAGCGCGTACGAACCGGAAAACGCCAGCCGTGCCGAATCGGCGTTGCCCTGTGAGTCGACCTTTATCCGGCCCAGCCAGTCGCCGCAGGCGCCGTCGGCGAACTTCAGGTTGTTGATGACCTGCACCTGCGGCAGCGGGGGCTCGGTGGTGATGCGTACGGTGCGGGTGACCGCATCGGGTATGAACTGCAGCGTGACTGCCTTGAAATTGACCAGCAGCGCACTGGGCCCGGTGTTGTAGGGGCGCGTCGGCTGGTCATCGAATCCGGCGGGGTCGAAACTGTCCTCGGCAAACAGCCGGCGATCCAGCACCAGGTCGCCGCGGATTTCGCGCACGCCGCGCGCGCGCAGGCTGCGCAGCAGCAACCAAAAATTCTCCAGCGTCAGCTTCGGATCTCCGGAGCCTTTCAGGTAGAGGTTGCCGGTCAGCACGTCCTGCGCGATGGCGCCGTCGGTGAGCGCGTCGGTGTTCCAGGTATAAGCCGGCCCGAGCATTTCCAGTCCGGCATAGGTGGTCACCAGTTTCATGCTCGACGCCGGATTCAGCGCGCGCTCGGCGCCGATGGCCAGTACCGGCTCTGCGGCGCCGATTTCATGCACATAGACGCCGATCGCCGCTTCGGGGATGCCGGCCTGGGCCAGCGCGCGGGCCACGGGTTCGGGCAGGGCGGTTACCGGCTGTGCAACAACGGACAGCGGCAGCAGGATCAGCAGGGCGGTGGTGATAACGCGGGTAAGGGTAAGAGTCAGGGGCATCAGAGTTTTGGCGGAGATTCCAGTTGATTTTAAAGAATGACCGAGCCGTGCCGCGCCGGTATGTCGACGCCGCTCCAGCCCAGTTTGTCATGGATGGCGGTGGCAAAAATTTCCGCGGTGGCCGGTTCACCGTGAACCACGAAAGTGCGCTGCGGTGCGCGCTTGAAATGTGACAGCCAGCCGAGCAGCGCTTCCTGGTCGGCGTGGGCCGACAGTCCGCCGATGGTGTAGATGTCGGCGCGCACGGCCACGGGGATGCCGAAAATGCGCACGGTTTTCGCGCCGTCGACGATGCGCCGGCCCAGCGTGCCCGCGGCCTGGAAACCGACGATCAATATCGACGAGGCCTTGCGGCCGAGGTTGTGGCGCAGGTGGTGCTTGATGCGCCCGGCATTGCACATGCCGCTGGCGGAAATGATCACCGCGCCCTGTTTGATGCGCTGCAGATTGGTTGATTCCAGCACATCCTGCACAAAATGGATGCGCGGATGGCCGTGGCGGCCTTTCAGCCATTGCAGCAGCGTCGCGGCGTCCCGGTCGAGCAGCGCCCAGTGTTTGGCGGTGATTTCCGTGGCCCTGGTGGCCATCGGTGAATCAACGTAAATATCCATCTCCGGCAACCGTCCCTGGCGGTACATTTCCACCAGCAGGTAAATGATTTCCTGGGTGCGGCCGACCGCGAACGCCGGAATGATCACATTGCCCTTTTTGCGCACCAGGGTGTCGGTGATCGCGTGTTCCAGTTCCGCCAGCGTGTCGTCCAGGTTTTTGTGCAGGCGGTTGCCGTAAGTGGATTCGACGATCAATACATCGGCTTCAGTGACCGGCACCGGATCACGCACCAGCGGCCGGCCCGGCTGGCCGATGTCGCCGGAAAATACCAGCTTCCGGTTTTTTGTTCCGTCCTGCAGCCACAGTTCAATGATCGCCGCACCGATGATATGGCCGGCGTCGCGGAAGGTGCAGCGTACGGCGGGATGCGGGGTCAGGCCGGCATCGTAGGCGACCGGTTTCAATTGCCGCAGCGTGCGCGTGACTTCGGCGACGGTGTAGAGGGGCGGTTTGCCGGCGCCGTGCGCGTCCGCCTTCTGCTTCCACTCGGCTTCTTTTTCCTGGATATGTGCCGAGTCGATCAGCATGACTTCGAGCAGGTCGCAGGTGGCTGCAGTGGCATGGATCGGGCCCTTGAATCCGGCGGCGACCAGCCGGGGCAGCAGCCCGGAGTGGTCGATATGGGCGTGGGTCAGCAGTACAAAGTCGAGGGTGGCCGGCTCGAAGGCGAAACGCGCGTAATTCCTGGTATCAGCGTCGCGGCCACCCTGGAACATGCCGCAGTCGACGAGAAAACGTAAACCTTCCGCCTCCACCAGAAAACTCGAACCGGTGACTTCGCCTGCTGCGCCGAGGACGGTCAGTTTCAAGGCGTGGCGTCCAGTGCCTCAAGGGTGCGCGTGGCGAGCAATTCCATTTCAGCGTCGTTGATGACGTACGGCGGCATGAAATAAACCGTGGTGCCCGCATTTCCAATAATGGGGCGCAGCAACAGCTCCCGCGCCAGGGCAGCTTCGAAAAAATGCCGGCTGAAGGCCGGATCATCGCTGTCGACCTCAAAGGCCCAGATCATGCCGGTCGAGCGGAAATTGCGCACCCGCGGATGTACCGCCAGCTTTTTTGTCGCCGCCGTCATGCGCTGCGCGCGGCTGCGGTTGGCGGCGATGACATCATCCTGTTCAAAAATATCCAGTGTTGCCAGTGCCGCGCGGCAGGCCAGGGCATTGCCGGTATAGGAATGCGAATGCAGGAAACCGCGGGTCACCGATTCGTCGTAGAACGCCTGGTAAATATGGTCGCGGGTCATTACCACGGACAGCGGCAGGTAACCGCCGGTGATGCCCTTGGACAGGCACAGGAAGTCGGGCTTGATGTCAGCCTGTTCATGCGCAAAAAAAGTCCCGGTGCGGCCGAAGCCGGTCATGATTTCATCGGCGATCAGGTGCACGCCGTAGTGATCGCACAGCGCCCGCGCCCGGCGCAGGTATTCCGCGTCGTACATGGCCATGCCGGCAGCGCCCTGCACCAGCGGTTCGACGATCAGCGCGGCGGTGTGCTCGTGGTGCTGTTCAAGGTGGCTTTCCAGCGCTTCCGCGCAGCGCAGCGCATGTTCATGCGCGGAGCTGCCGATTGTGGCGCGGCGCCAGTCCGGGCTGGGTACCTGGACGCTTGCGCGCAGCAAGGGCGCATAAGTGTCTTTGAACAACGCGACATCGGTTACGGACAAGGCACCCAGGGTTTCGCCGTGATAACTGCCGGCGAGGCTGATGAATCCGGTTTTGTCCGGCTGCCCGCTGTTGCGCCAGTAATGGAAGCTCATTTTCAGCGCGATCTCGGTGGCCGAGGCGCCGTCGCTGCCGTAAAAGCAGTGGCCCAGCGCGCCGCCGGTCAGTGCCGAGAGGCGCTCCGAGAGTGCCACCACCGGTTCGTGGGTAAAACCGGCGAGCATCACATGCTCCAGGCT
>CAMBCD010000334.1 GCA_945863085.1 Bordetella parapertussis | reverse complement strand
GACACGCATGGTTGCCGGATCGGATACGTATTCGTTGATGTCGGCAAAGGCGAGTTTCATCGCTTCGATTTGCAGGTGCATGCTGTCCGGGGAATCCACCGGCATTTTGGCGACATCGAAATTCTCGAGGATCCCCAGCGCGATCAGCGCCGCGATGCCCTGGCCGTTGGGCGGGATTTCATGCAGCGTGTAGCCGCGGTAATCGATGCCGATCGGTTCCACCCAGTCGTTTTTGTGGCTGGCAAGGTCGTCCATCGTCATTGCGCCGCCATTCTGTTTGGCCCAGGCAACGATTTTTTCGGCGAGGTCGCCCTGGTAGAACGCTTCGCCCCTGGTTTCGGCAATCCGTGCCAGGGTCTTGGCCTGCGCCGGGAAGGAGAATTTTTCGCCCGGTGCCGGCGCCCGTCCGCGGGGCATGAAAGCTTCGGCGTATCCCGGCTGGTTTTTCAGTTCCGGTGCCTGGTTGGCCCACAAGCGGGCGATGGTCGGGGTCACCATATAGCCGTCAGTGGCGTATTTGATTGCGGGTTCGAACAGGTCGGCGAAGGGCAGTTTGCCGAATTTGGCCGACATTTCCGCCCAAGCCGAGACGCAGCCCGGCACAGTGACGGAATCCCAGCCGCGCATCGGCATGGTTTGTGCACCCTTGAAGCGGTCGGCGGTCCACGCTGCGGGCGAGCGTCCCGAAGCATTCAGGCCATGCATTTTTTTGCCGTCCCACAGGATGCAGAAGGCGTCGCTGCCGATGCCGTTGCTGGTCGGCTCCAGCACGGTCAGTGAAATCGCTGTGGCGAGTATGGCGTCAACGGCATTGCCGCCCTTGAGCAGCATGCGCAGGCCGGCCTGCGCGGCCAGCGGTTGCGAAGTGGCGACGACATTGCGCGCCAGTACCGGCATGCGTTGTGAAGTGTAGGGGAACTGGAAATCTAGTGGGGGCATCGGGATCTCGGTGTAAGCGGAAAATACGCAAAAAAATACGGAGCCTTGAGGGCCCCGTATTTTAGCGCAAGCGCGATGCGCAGATGTGGACTGGAATCTCAGTTGGGTTGAATGCCGGCGGCGCGTGCAACCTTGATCCATTTCTGGATTTCGGCGCGGTTGAATTTGTCATGCGTTTCCGGTGAACTGCCGTTCGGTTCCGCCCCCTGGTCGAGCAGGGTCTTGTTGACCTTGGGATCTTTCAGCGCCTGCACCAGGGCAGCGTTGACCCGGTCGACGATGGGCTTGGGCAGGTTGGCCGGTCCGAACATCGAGAACCCGCTCGAGACGATGAAATCCTTCAGGCCCTGCTCCATCATGGTCGGCACGGTCGGTGCCGCTGGTGAACGTTTTGCGCCGGTCTGCGCGATCATGCGCAGCCTGCCGGAAGCGACGTACGGAACCGCCGCAGGCATGCTCGGGAACTGCATCTGCACATGGCCGCCGACGAGGTCGATCATGGACGGGCCGCTGCCCTTGTAATGCACGGCGGTGATCTTGATGTTGGCGCTGGAGATCAGCAACTCTGCTGAGAGATGGCCCACGGTACCCTGGCCTGCGGTCGAATAGAAAATGTCGTTGGGCCGGGATTTGGCCAGCGCGATGAATTCTTTCAGGTTTTTCGGAGGCAGTGAGGGGTGGATCACAAACGCGGTGGGCACGTCGGCAACAATGCCGATGGGGGTGAAGTCCTTGACCGAATCGTAAGGCAGTTTCTTGATCATGGCCGGATTGATGGTGTGACCGGCCGAAGCCATCAACAGCGTGTAGCCATCGGGGGACGCGCGCATCACGGCTTCGCTGCCGATCGTGCCGCCGGCGCCGCCGCGGTTGTCGATGATGATCTGCTGACCGATGATTTCGGCCATCTTGGGCACGAAAATGCGACCGATGATGTCGGTGTTGCCGCCTGCAGCGAATGGAATCACCATGCGGATTGTTTTCACAGGATAGTTCTGCGCTTGCGCGGTGGCGGTCAGGGCCAGTGCGCCGGCGGTGGCGGCCATGGCGACAATACCCAGGTGGGTCAGTTTCATTTACTTTCTCCTCATTGGGCCTGCATCCGGAATCCGTTGCAGGCGGTTATATCAAGGCCGCAAGTTTACCAAGGTTTACCAAGCTTGATGTGCTTGTGCAGTGCCGGGCCCGCGCGTCCAGTTTGTGGGGTGTGCGGGGGCAATATGCATGGTGCAGGGTAGAATTCCGGTCGTTCCCTTATTCCCGCCCAGAACCCCGGAAGGAAATCGCATGACCAGCAAACGCATGACCATCATGGGTACCCGGCATGTCGTCGCCGCAGGCCATTATCTTGCTGCCCATGCGGCCTTCGAAATCCTGGAAGCGGGTGGCAATGCCATCGATGCCGGCGTCGCCGCCGGCCTTGCCATCGGCGTACTGCAGACCGAGAAGGTCAACATCGGTGGCGTCGCGCCGCAGATCATTTACACCGCCAAGGACCGCAAGGTGTATTCCATCGACGGACTGGGTGTCTGGCCGCGCGCCGTGACCCCGGATTATTTCCTGAAAAAACACGGCGGCAAGATTCCGCCCGGCGTGGAACGCAGCGTGGTGCCGGCCGCGCCCGATGCCTGGATCACTGCGCTGTCGCGTTTCGGCACCATGAGTTTTGGCGACGTGGCGACGGCGGCGATCCGTTTCGCGAGCAAGGGTTTTCCGATGTATCCGCTGATGGCCGAGTTCATCGCCAGCAACACGGACAACTATTCGCGCTGGCCGTCGAGCAAAAAAGTATTCATGCCGGGCGGCAAGCCGCCGGTGCCGGGCAAGGTCTTCGTGCAGGCCGATCTCGGTCGCACGCTGCAGTACATGGTGGACCAGGAGCGCCGCGCCGGCCGCAAGGGCAGGAAAGCCGGTTTGCAGGCGGCGCGCGATGCGTTTTACAAGGGTGACATCGCACGCGACGTGACGAAATGGATCACCCGGCAGGGCGGCCTGATGCGTTACGAGGATTTTGCCGGGTTCAAGGTCAATTTCGAGCCGACGGTGAAATCGAAATTCGGCAACATTGAGCTGCACGCCTGCGGCCCGTGGTCGCAGGGCCCGGCACTGCCGATGGCGCTGAACATCCTGAAAGGTTACGACCTGAAGGCGCTGGGCCACAACACGCCGCAGTACATCCACGTCGTCACCGAAGCGCTGAAGCTGGCGTTTGCCGACCGCCATCATCACTTTGGCGATCCAAAGTTTGTGAAAGTGCCGCTGACCGGGTTGTTGTCGGAGAAATATGCGGCATGGCGGCGCACGCTGATTCGCGACAAAGAAGCCTGGCCTGGAATGCCGCCGGCAGGTGACCCGAAATCGCTGACTGCGCTCGCCAACATCTGCATGCCGCCGCCGCAGTCCGAGGAAGCGCCGGGGCCGGGTGACACCTCTTATTTATGCGTCATTGACCGCCACGGCAATGCGTTTTCAGCGACGCCTTCGGACGGTTCGGACAAGACGCCGATCATACCCGGCGTGGGCATCGTCTGTTCGGGCCGCGGCACCCAGTCCTGGGCGGATCCCTCGCATCCCTCGTCGGTAGCGCCGGGCAAACGCCCGCGGCTGACGCCGAATCCGGCGCTGGCGCTGAAAAACGGCAA
>CAMBCD010000333.1 GCA_945863085.1 Bordetella parapertussis | reverse complement strand
GCACTACCAGCACACGATTTTCAAGAACATTTCACGGCGTTTTATTAACCGCCATTCCGCGCTCCAACCAAAAAAATTGGCGAGAACCGTGTTCGGTGCGCCAATTCTATGCTAAGCGGAAAAATAAATGCAATACCTTTGTAAAGATTTTTTGATCAAGCGATTCCGGTTGTGGATTTGCGGCAACAGCCTATTGCAACGCAAAAGTACGTACTCAACGCCGTTTTGATGCCCGCTTTGAAGCTATTGATCCGGTAAACGATGCTCCATTGCCATCAGCATGGCGACGGTTTCGCGGTCGCGGATGCGGTGTACGCGATCACCATCCACCATGATTTCGGCGGCGCGCGGCCGGGTGTTGTAGTTGGAGGACATGCTCATGCCATATGCACCGACCGATGCAATCGCGATCAAATCCCCGGGATTTACAGCCAGTTGACGGTCGCGCGCCAGGAAGTCGCCGCTTTCGCAGACCGGGCCGACGATGTCGTATGACTTGCCGCCGGCTGCCGTTTCGCGCAGCGGCAGCACCTCATGCCAGGCTTCGTACAGCGCCGGCCGCATCAGATCATTCATTGCGGCATCGACGATCGCAAAATTCTTGTCCTGCCCCGGTTTCAGGTAAAGCACGGTGCTCAGCAGCACCCCCGCATTGCCGGTCAGCAGCCGGCCCGGTTCAAACAGCAGTTTTTGCGTGCGTTTGCCGAGTGCTGCCAGCAGCGCCTGCGCGTATTCGGTGACCGGTGGCGGCGTTTCATCCTGATACCGGATGCCCAGTCCGCCGCCGAGATCGATGTGATGGATGGCGATGCCGTCACGCGCCAGGGCATCGACCAGCGCCAGCACCCGCTCCAGTGCGGCGATGAACGGCGCCGTTTCCGTCAGCTGTGAACCGATATGGCAGTCAATGCCTTCGATGCAGAGGTGCGGCAGTTCACGGGCGCGGCGGTACACGGCCGGCGCATCGGTATAGGCCACGCCGAACTTGTTTTCCTTCAAGCCGGTGGCGATATAGGGGTGGGTTTTGGCATCGACATCGGGATTCACACGCAGGCTGACCGGCGCGGTCATGCCCATTTCGCCGGCGACCTGGTTCAGCAGTTCCAGTTCCGGTGCCGATTCGACGTTGAAACACAAAATCCCGGCCTGCAAGGCCTGGCGCATCTCGGCGGCAGTCTTGCCGACCCCGGAAAACACCACTTTGCGCGGATCGCCGCCGGCTGCCATGACCCGGGCCAGTTCGCCGCCCGACACAATGTCAAAACCGCTGCCAAGGCGCGCAAAAACATTCAGTACGCCGAGATTGGGGTTGGCTTTTACCGCGTAACACAGCAGATGGTCGCGTCCGGCGAAGGCGGCGTCGAAGTCGCGCCAGGCCCGGGTCAACTCGGCACGGGAATACACATAACAGGGGGTGCCGAATTCCGCGGCGATGCGCGACAAGGGCACCATTTCGGCATACAGCTCGCCATTGCGGTAGCTGAACGGGTTCATGGCGAGGGTGTGGTTGCTGATGGTTCCGCTGCAGGCGTGGCTGCCGGGGGTACGGGCGCCCGTTTTGCGGCGACGGGTTTGTCTTTGGACAAATACAGCGGCCCTTTGTAGCCGCAACCGGCGACAGACAGCGTCAGGATCATCAAAATGAGTGTCGTACGCACAGGAAGACTCGCGCGGAAAGTGGCAGGAAGTTTAGCACAGCGTATGGAGGCAACTGCCGTGCGCGCAGCCGTTTAAAGCAGCAGATAACGATGCGCTTCGCGGCGTAATGCCGCCCGGCGTTCGGCGTAATCGGGAACCAGCGCGGCGACGGTGCTCCAGAACGCCGGTGAATGATTCATCTGGCGCAGGTGAGCGACTTCATGCGCAGCGACATAAGTAATCCACTCTGCAGGGGTCTGCACCAGCCGCCAGTTCATGCTGATGCGACCCTTGGCATGACAGCTGCCCCAGCGTGTACGCGCATTCGATAGCCGCACCGCCGGCGCCGGCAGTTCGAGTTGCGCGCTGAAATCGCGGCAGTGGCGGGTAAAACAGTCCAGTGCCTGCTGTTTCAGCCAGTTGCGCACTGCGGATTCAATGGCGTCCGGCGGCAGTTGCGGATCAAACAGCAGCCGGTCCTGTTCCAGTTGCGGTTGCCTGATGCCGGCATGCGCTTCCAGTGTGACCGGTGTGCCGTAGAGCATGATCAGTTCGCCGGCAACCCATGAGCGCGGCGGCGGACGCTTTTGCTGCCAGTCATGGACCTTGCGGATGACCCAGGTGGCATGCAGTCGCAGCAGTTCGTCTATGGCCCGCTGCGGGGCCTTCAGGGGTGCTGCGACGCGCAGGCCGCGGTCATCGATCAACAGCGAGATCGTGCGCCGGCGACGGGTGCGCTGCAGCGTGTAGCTGATGCGCCGGCCGTCCAGTTCGATGGCCGGACCGGATTCCGGCGTCGCAAGCAGCGGGATTTCGGATTGCAGGGCCGGATTTTTGCCCATCAGCGGGTATCGAGCAGCGGCATCTCGCCCTCGATCCAGTTTTCCACGCGTGCGGCCAGGGTTTCGGCGTCAATACCGTCGGGCCGGATCGGCGCGCCGATGCTGACGGTGATCAGGCCCGGGCGTTTGAGAAAGGCGTTGCGGCCCCAGCAGGTGCCGGCGTTATGCGCGACCGGAATCACCGTGGTGCCGGTTTGTACGGCAAGGCGTGCGCCGCCGGGACGGTATTTGCCACGGCTCCCCGGTGCAATGCGTGTGCCTTCGGGGAAAATGACGATGCAGAATCCGGCGGCGAGTCGTTGAACCCCCTGTTCCACCAGTTGCTGCAGCGCTGCGCGGCGCAAGCTGCGGTCGATGGCGATCGGCGACAGCATGGCCAGCCCCCAGCCGAAAAACGGTACCCGCAGCAGTTCGCGCTTCAATACCCACACCTGCGGCGGAAAAATTTGCTGAAAGGCCAGCGTTTCCCAGGCCGACTGGTGTTTGGACAGGATGATGCAGGGTTCCGCGGGGATGTTTTCGCGGCCGATGACACGGTAACGGATGCCGCAGATGACGCGGGCGGCCCACATCACCCAGTGCGTCCAGATGGAAATGATGCGATAACGCGTCAGTGCCGGCAGCGGGAAGGTCAGCAGTGCAATGAGTGCAAAAACGGGGGTGATCAGGACCAGGAATAAAGCGAAAAGGGTGGAACGTAGCACCATCATTGCAGCAGGCTGCGCACGGCGGCCGCGAGATCGTCGTAAACCACGGTGCCTTCCGGCAGGTCGCCGTCCTTGCGGGTTTTTTTGCCCTTGCCGGTCTGCACCAGGATCGGCTGCGCACCTACCGCAGCAGCGGCCTGCAGGTCGCGCAGTGAATCGCCGATGACCGGCACGCCTTCGAGGCTGACGCCGAAACGGTGGGCGATTTCCTCCAGCAGCCCGGGTTTCGGCTTGCGGCAGCTGCAGCCGGCGTCGTGCGCGTGCGGGCAGTAAAAAATCCCGTCAATACGGCCGCCGGCGAGCCCCAGCGCGCGGTGCATCTTGTCGTGGATCGCGTTCAGCGTGGCCATTTCAAACAGGCCGCGGCCGACCCCGGACTGGTTGGTGGCAACCAGCACCCGGTAACCGGCCTGG
>CAMBCD010000332.1 GCA_945863085.1 Bordetella parapertussis | reverse complement strand
TGATACGGTAAATATGTGGCGTGTAATCCAGCGCGACATAAACGCGCTGCGGGCCGTTCTGGAAAAACCAGCGGCCCTGTTCATCATGGCTGTAGTTGCGGCCGAAAAAAGCCGCGATGCCCGGATTGGCGACGCGTTCACCCTTCAGCAGCCAGTGGCCGCGGCGGTCGAGCGATAACCAGCCGTAGACCGCCGGCACATTGGGCCATTTGGCCATGCCGCGGAGTACGAGTTCATCCATTTCCGGAAACCGCCGCGGCGCCGGCGGTCCTGTGCCGCTTCCCGCAAACGGGCCTACGGCTAACGAGTCCGCGGCACGCCGGCACATTGGGCCATTTAGCCATGCCACGGAGTACGAGGTCATCCATTCCTGGAGCCCTCCGCTGTGCCGACGGTCCGGCGCTGCTTCCCGCAAGCGGGCCTGCGGCTTACTGGTCGTTGCAGAAATGAGGGGCGGGCGCGTTGCGAGCGTAGCGAGTAAGCGCACACGCCTCGGGCGGGTGACAGAACGGGTTTTACGAGTCCGCAGCGCGCTGACACATTCGGCCACTTCGCCATGCCACGCAGAGCAAGTTCATCCATGGCTTCAATTTATCACAGCGGCGGCTGTGTCCGCCCCGGTGCGGATCAGGCAGCCACGGAGCTGTGCCTGATTTGCGCAGTATGCAGCAGGCGGTCCAGTTCCTTCCTGACCACGGCGTAACATTCACAGGCACGTGCTTCCAGTCCGGACCGCTCAAGTACTGTGATATGGCCGCGGCGGTAGCGAATGAACCCGGCGCGCTGCAAGTCGCCGGCAGCCTCGGTAATGCCCTCCCGGCGCACGCCGAGCATGCTGGCAATCAATTCCTGCGTCATGACCAACTCATGCGACGTGAGCCGGTCCAGGGTCAGCAATAACCAGCGGCACAGCTGCTGCTCCAGCGAATGGTGCCGGTTGCAGGCGGCGGTCTGCATCATTTGTGTCAGCAGTGCCTGGGTGTAGCGCAGCATCAAGCTCTGCATCGGACCGGCACAGTCGAATTCTTTTTTCAGCAGGTGGCGATCCATCCGGTAGGCGTGGCCTGCGGTCAGTACCACGGCCGAGCTTGGCATGGTATTTCCTCCCGTGAACAGCGAAACGCCGACCATGCCTTCGTTGCCCACGCCGGCAGTTTCGGCGGATGCGCCGGATTCGGTGACATAGTGCAGCGACACAATGGCTGTGGTGGGGAAATAGGCGTGCTTCAGTTGTTCGCCAGGTTCATAGAGCATGTCGCCGAGCAGCATCGGAACCAGTTCCAGCTGCCCAACCATGCGTTCGAATTCCAGCGCGGGCAGGGCGGCGAGCAGATGGTTTTGATGTGGATTATGAAGTGATGACATCATTGACTGTCGATATCAGGGGATTAATTGAGAATTCCCAAAAACATGACAGCTTCGTCAGGGGCATTTTTTGTCATGATTTGCGGGGTTTTCATCATTTCGTTGCGGTGATTTCCACGCCGACGCCGCGGTAACCGATAAAGCGGCAGGCCTGGTTGAACATGGGCTCTCCGCTGACGCGGAATTTCTGCTTGGAGCCATCGGCATTGCTGCGGCTGAAAACAAAATCCAGGAAGGGCTGCCGGGCGGCAATGGTTTCCTGCAGCAATTTTCGCTCTGCCTCATCCCAGCCCGTGATCCGGTCTTCGCCGGTATTACCTGTAAAGGTTTCGACCTGGATGCCCAGCATTTCCAGCACCGGGCCGGAAACCTTGATGAATTTGCCCTGTTCGTCCTGTTCCCAGTACCAGTCGGAGGCCAGTTCGGTCAGGCTGCGATAACGTGCTTCGCTTTCGCGCAGCTCTGCGGTTCGTTCCCGCACTTTCTGTTCCAGCATATTGTTGTGCTCCTCAAGTTGCTTGTAGAGCAGCCGCACTTCCAGCATGTTGCGGATGCGCGTCTTGACCTCGATCAGGTCGAACGGTTTGCTGATGAAATCCCGGACGCCGGCCTGCAGCGCGCGCAGCTTGTGGCCGGGTTGGGCGGTGAGTACGAGCACCGGAAGGTAGTCGTCGACATCATTGGTCTTGAGGGCCTCGATCACCTGGAATCCATCCATGCCGGGCATCTGCAGGTCGAGCAGGATCAGGTCGTAGCGGTTTTTCCGGTGCAGCGCGCAGACTTCCTGCGGATTCATGGTCGAAAAAACGCTGGTGTAACCGGTTTCGCTCAGCAATTGCTCGAGCAGACTGACATTGGACTCCTGATCGTCAACAATCAGGATGTCTGCGCTGAGAATGTCGGATTCGACAACCATTATGT
Source organism: Bordetella parapertussis (assembly GCA_945863085.1). Next base: position 1,317 of record CAMBCD010000332.1, on the reverse strand, counting down.
TTTTTCCTTTTCTGCAGCGTGTGCTGATGCCGTTTTCGAAAATTCCAGTGCCAGGTGCAGTGCTTCCATGAACTCGTTGACCTTGATGGGTTTGGTCAGATAGTTGAAGAATCCGGCCTCAAGCGCTTTTTCGATGTCACGCGATACCGCGTTGGCACTCAGCGCGATGATGGGGATATGCGCCGTGACCGGATCTGCGCGAAGGATTTCCATGGCTTCAATCCCGCTGATGCCGGGCAGATTGATGTCCATCAGGATCACATCCGGCAGGTAGGCGCGGGCGAATTCGACGCCGAGATTGCCGTCAGCCGCGCTCAGCAGGTGCAGATCGGGGCGGCGCGAAATCAGCTGCTCGACCAGCTCCAGATTGGCCGGGTTGTCTTCCACGTAGAGCACGGTGCGTCGTGGAGCACCTTCAGGGATCGGCGTCTGCGCCGAAACGGCGCTGTCGGCCTCCCGAAAGACCAGTCGCGGTGCATCGGCGTGCAGCAATTCGACCCAGAACGAGCTACCAGTTCCGACCCCGCTGTCTACGCCGATGCTGCCACCCATCAGTTCCACCAGGCGTTTGGTGACCACCAAGCCGATGCCGGTGCCTTCCTCCGCTCCGGCCTGCCTGCCGAGGCGGTTGAAGGGCTGGAACAATTGCGCAATTTGTTCCGGCGCAAGCCCCGCGCCGGTATCCCTGATGCTGATGCGAACCTTGTCATCGATGTTCGGTTTGCAATCCACGGTAACCGTACCACCCTGCTTGTTGTACTTGATTGCGTTGTACAGCAGGTTGATCAGAACCTGCTTCAGGCGGGTCCGGTCGGCATTGAGGAACAGCGGGGTTTCAAATTCCGGGAATGTCATGACAATGCCGCGTTTGTGCGCCTGTGGCTCGATCATGGTGCGACATTCAAGCATCAGTTCGGCCAGCGAGACCGGTTCCCGCGACAGGGTGACCCTGCCCGACTCGATCAGTGCGAGATCGAGTATTTCGTTGATCAGTTCCAGCAGGTACCAGCCCGCCTTGAGAATCTGGTCGAGGTTGCGCTTCTGGGTGACTGTCGGGGGCGGAGAGCCGGATTCCATGAGCTGGGCGAAACCGAGGATTGCATTGAGCGGTGTGCGCAATTCATGGCTCATGCTCGACAGGAAATCGGTTTTCGCGTGGCTGGCGCTTTCGGCTGCAGCCATCGCATCATTCATCTTCGATTCAGCCGTCTTGCGCGCGGAATTGGCGGTGCCGATCAGCAGGTAACCGATGACGGCACCATCTTTGTCGCGCAGTGCGGTGATCGACACGATGGCCGGGAAGCGGCTGCCGTCCTT
>CAMBCD010000331.1 GCA_945863085.1 Bordetella parapertussis | reverse complement strand
GCAGCGTTCGCGCGCCTTGCCGCTGGGGGCGAAACTGCGCGCGCTGCAGGCCGCGGACATTCTCGTGCCCGGATCACCGCCGGGATCCCTGCCGCTGGCCGTGGTCGGCGCACATCTCTCCGGCATGCCGCTGAACCATCAGCTTGTTGATATTGGTGCGCGGCTGCGCACGGCAACCTCCACTGCGGCGGGGTACAAACTCTTTGCATTAAAAGGTACGATGCCGCCGAAACCGGGTCTGGTGCGCAATATCGGCAATGAAAACAGCGATAAGGACGGTGGGGCACAGATCGCGGTCGAGGTGTACGATGTGCCGGTCGCGGCGGTCGGCGGATTCCTTGCCGGCATCGCGGCGCCATTGGGCCTCGGGCGCATCGAATTGCAGGACGGCAGCTGGGTCAACGGTTTTATCTGCGAACCCTGGGGCTTGCAGGATGCGGAGGACATCACTGCATATGGCGGCTGGCGCAACTTTATTGCAGCCGGTGCAAAGAAAAAAAGTGCCTAAAGTCGGGCGCATAAAGAAAGGCGCATAACCATGGCCAAAATCGTGAACATCAGCAAGGACGCCGGCAGCCTGGCCGACCAGGCTTACGACAAGATCAAAAAACGCATTTTTGATTTTGACCTGATGCCCGGTGACCGCCTCTCCGAATCCGACCTGGCGCAGCAGATCAATGTCAGCCGCACGCCCCTGCGCCAGGCCTTGCAGCGCCTGCAGCACGAAGGTTTTGTCGAGGCCATCCCGAAAGTCGGCTGGCTGATACCGCCGCTCAGTTTCGAGAAATTCGACGAGCTTTATGATTTTCGCGTGCTGATCGAATGTTTTGCAGTACGCGCCTTGTGTGATGCGACAAAAGAGCGGTCCGAACTGCAGAAACTGGCGCGTATCTGGCAGGTTCCGGTCAAGGACCGCCTGCAGGATCCGATGAAGGTAGGGGTGCTCGACGAACTGTTCCACTGGCAGATCGTCGAATCCACTGCCAACGGCGCGATGCTGCGCACCTACCGCGAAATCACCGAACGCATGCGCATCATCCGCCGCCTCGATTTCACCAAGACCGACCGCATCACGGCGACCTACGAGGAACACGCCAAGATACTGTCGGCGATCCAGAAGCGCCGTGCCGACGAAGCGCAGCGCCTGCTGCGCGCGCACATCGAACACAGCAAACTCGAAGTGCGCAAGATCACCCTCGACATGTTGTACCAGGCGCGCAGCCGCGGGCGGGCGGCACACAGGGAATAACCAGCGCCATCTTTAAATAATAATAAAATCAAATACTTATAATTCATTCCCGAGGCTGCCGTATTCGTGTGATGCGGCGCCGTCTTTTATGCCCCTGTTTATTTGCTGTTTGTTCGCGTTACCCATCCCTGCACCCTGCTGGCGCAGGTTTCGCCGGCATGTTCCAGCGTGCGCAGCGCTTCGCGGATCGGGCCGCGGCTGACTTTCGGCTGCGCCGCAAGCTGCAGCTCATTGATGCGCGCGCCGGATTACGCCGATGCCGGCAACACGGCGAAGGAGCTGATCCGCGCCGCACCCGAACGCATGCTGTATGCGACCAACTGGCCGCATCCTTCGCTGAAGAGCAATCATCCGGACGATGCCGTGCTGCTGGATTTGTTGAACGAATGGGCGGGGAGTGAGGCGGTGCGCCAGAAAATCCTTGTCAGCAATCCCGCCAGTCTCTACGGTTTCTAGGCACGGACGGGCAGACGGCAACAGCGGCAGCCGTATAGAATGCCGCCATGTTCTACCTTGACCTGTTTCGCTGCCTGCACGAACATCGCGTCCGCTACCTGCTGGTTGGTGGACTGGCGATGAATCTGCATGGCGTGCCGCGGATGACCATGGATGTGGATATCGTACTGGCGCTGGACAGTCCCAACCTGGATGCTTTTATGATGTGTGCACGCGAACTGGGGCTCAAGCCGCAGGCGCCGGTGCCGCTCGAATCACTGAAAGACCCGGTGCAACGCAAGGAATGGATCGAGACCAAACACATGATTGCCTTTGCGCTCAATGCGCCGCGGGCTTCAGGTGCGACAGTTGATGTGTTGATTCAGCACCCGCTTGATATCGAATCCGCATTTGCCGCGGCCATAACGCGCAACATTGATGGCGTACCGGTGTCGCTGTGTGGAATCAGGGACTTGATTGCACTCAAGCAAGACACTGGTCGCCAGCAGGACGCCGCGGATGTCGAACACCTGCGCCGTATTCAGGCTGGCCAGTGACGATGAGCGATATTTCCGAAAAACCGCAAGGCGGCTTCAGCTACTGGGTGAGTGACGAGCAGTTGCGCGCATTCCAGGCGTTGCCGATGATTGACCGCTTGCGTTGGGTTGAGGCTGCACGGCAATTCACCCTGGCTGGACAGACCCCGGAGACGCGTGAGCGCATGGCGCGGCTACGACGGGGTGAGACGATCGTTTAAGACCGTCACCCCGGAGCAGGTTCTGCCGGGATGATGGCTGTTCGTAATGTGGAGCCGCTTGCGCACCGGCGGCAGGCTTCATATACGATGCTCATCAAAACAACCGGATCCTGCTTTATCCCGAATTCTTGCCGGAGGAGCCCCAAATGACCACCATCAATTTCTACGACCCCTGCGGTCCGCTCGAAGTCAGCGTGCCCTTTGCACCGCGCATCGACAGCCTCGCCGGCAAACGCATCGGTTTTGTCACCAATGAACAATGGCAGGCTTTTCGCATGCTGCCGCTGCTGCGTGACCTGATCAAGGCGGATTTCCCGACGGCGGAAGTGCTGCCGATCGACGCTTACCCGCAGGGCAATGTGCTGATCCCGATGGAAGACACCATCAAACAGGTCAAACAAAGCAGGGTCGACGCCGTCATCGTCGGCAACGCGGCCTGAGGGTCCTGCGCGACTGCCTGCGGCCGTGCTGCCGCGCAAATTGAAGCCCTGGGTATCCCCACCGTCACGCTGACGCGTGCAGATTTTGTCGGGGTCATGAAAAACGCCGTCTCCGGGCTCGGCCTCGCACCTGATGCCGCGATGGTGACTTTCCCGATCGACATGTTCCTGCCGGGCAGTGACCTCACTGCCGTCACCGCGCGCAAACGCGAGTTCTACAACGGCCTGACGAAATGGCAGACCGAATTCAAGACCGGCACGCCGGAAACCGCAGCCTTGCTGTCGGTGGAAGGGCGCAGCTACGAAGACGCCCTGCAAAAAGCCAACAACCTGTTGCTGACCAACCTCTGGGGTGACGGCCTGCCGGTGTGGCCCGCAACCGAGGAGCGCGTCGACTGGATCCTGCGCGGCTCGGCATTGCCGCGCACGCATCGCCTCGGCAAATTCCCGCCGCGCGGCGGCATCACCACCGTCGAGACCTGCGCCATTGCGCTGGCAATGGCGGGCGGACGCCCCGAATACCTGCCGGTGCTGATCGCCGCAGTGGAAGCCTGCCTCGATCCGGCCAACCTGTTCGACCAGCTGCAGGCGACATCCGGCGGCCCGTTCCCTGTGGTTATCGTCAATGGTCCGATCGCCAAAGAGATCAGGCTCAATTCCGGATTCGGCTGTCTCGGCCCCGACCCGCAACGCCCCGCCGGCGCCAGCATCGGCCGCGCGCTGC
>CAMBCD010000330.1 GCA_945863085.1 Bordetella parapertussis | reverse complement strand
CGGGCGATGGCCGGCGTGATCGGCGCCAGGCGGAAGGACACGTCCTTCAGCACCTCGGCAAAAATACCGCCCAGCCCGAACATCACCGCCGGCCCGAACAAGGCATCGTTGGTGATGCCGACGATGGCTTCGATGCCGCCACCGACCATTTCCTGCACCAGCACGCCGTCGATGCGCGCATCGGCTTTGTACGCCTTGGCGTTTTTGAGGATTTCATCGTAGGCCGCGGCCACAGCAGCGGCATCCGCGACGTTGAGCTTCACCGCCTTGGCTTCGGTCTTGTGTGAAATGTCGGCGGACTGCACTTTCATCGCCACCGGGAAACCGATTTTTTGCGCGGCGGCGACTGCGGCGTCCCGACTGGTCGCCAGTTGCTCCTGGGTCACTGCGATGCCGTACTCGGCCAGGACCTGCTTCGCTGCGTATTCGGCGACGTCGCCGGTTTTGCCCTTGAGCATCGCTTGCGCGGCAGGACGGTTGATCACCGGCGGTTTGTCATTTTTCTGCGCTTCATTCCGCCGTTTGGCTTCGGCATACCAGGACACCGCCGCAAGCGCGCGGCCACAGCGCACGGGAGATTTGTAATGCGGAATCCGCGCGGCATCCAGTGCGGCATAGGCTTCGGGCGCCACGGCGTCGCGCGCGCTCCAGGAAATGAAAATCGGCTTGTCGGTCTTGGCGGCGACGGCAATGATTTCGGCCGCCACCTTTTGCGCAATTTCACCCTGCAGCGAGGCATTGATCATCGCGATGCAATCCACCCCCGGATCGTCATTGATCGCCTGCAGCGTGCGGTTGATCAGCGAGAGGTCGTTGAAAATCGCCGCGGTGACATCCACCGGGTTGCCCACTGAACCGTACGACGGCACAAATTCCCTGAGCTTGGCCACGGTCTCCGGCGCCAGCTGCGCCATCTGCATGCCGCCGGCGACGATTTCATCGGTCATCAGGATGCCGGCGCCGCCGGAAATGGTGATGATCGCCAGCCGGTTGCCGCGCGGCAGGCGGTTGCTGCGCAAAGCATGGCCGTAATCCACCAGGTCCTGGATGTCCTCGACCTGGATGATGCCCTTCTGGCGGAACGCCGCCTTGTACAGCGCCATCGCGCCGCCGAGGTTGGCGGTATGCGAGGCCGCGGCCTTCTGGCCCTGCTCGGTATTGCCGACTTTCCACATCAGGATCGGTTTGCCGGCAGCGAGCGCCTTGTCGCCGACATCGAGAATGCGCCGCGCGTCCTTCACGCCTTCGATATAGGTGCCGATGATGTCGGTCTTCGGGTCACGGATGAAATATTCCATGAAATCCAGCGTCGATACGCCGATTTCGTTGCCGGTGGTCACCATCTGCCGGAACGGCAGGCCGCCGTCGAGTGACGACAGGTTCATCACCGAAAAACCGAAACCGCCGGACTGCGACACCATGCTCACCGAACCCGCGGTGTAATCGGCGTTGAACACCGAACCAAAACCCGCATACACCGCATCGGCGGCATTGATCATGCCCTGGCAGTTGGGGCCGATGACGCCGATGTTGTATTCACGCGCGATGTCGGCCAGTTGCTGCTGTAAACGAACCCCATCACCACCGGTTTCCGAAAACCCGGAACTGAAAATGATCACGTACGGAATGCCCTTTTTGCCGCAGGCAGTCAGCATGTCCACCACGCGCGAGGCATTGACCAGGATCAGCGCGAGTTCCGGCGCTTCCGGCAGCGCCTCGATCGACGGCCAGCATTTCACGCCGCCGATTTCCTGGTACTTGGGATTGATCGGGTAGAGCCTGCCCTTGTAACCGTGGCTCAGCATGTGTTTCAGCGGCTGTCCGCTGATGGTCACGAAGTCCTGCGAGGCGCCGATGATGGCGATGGATTTGGGGCTGAAAAAACGTTCGATGTCGGTACGCATGAAGTTGCCGGAGTGATTTCTGGAGATTGTTTTTGTAGTACAGATTTTATGGGGCCATAGCGTGGGGCGAAAACGCGCGCTGATTATACGTATCCGCTGCGGATTTCGCCCTGCAGCCGCGTGTTATGATGACTCGCATCCCCGTCAAGACCATATTATGAGCACCGCAGCTGCTACCGTTTCACCGCCGCGCACCTTCCGTGACGTCTGGCTGATTTCCGCCGGCCACGGCCTGACCCACTGGTATCCCGCAACCTTTTACGTGCTGCTGCCGCTGATCGGCAAGGAGCTCGGCCTCTCCTAGACGCAGATCGGTTTCCTGATGAGCGCGCAGCACATTGCCGGCGCGCTCTCCAACCTGCCCGGCGGCATGCTGGTCGACGCCATCGGCAAAAAGGGCTACCTGATGGCCGCCTCGCTGTTCTGGGTCGGCTTTCCGTACGCGCTGATGAGCCTGACTCACAGCATGTGGATGCTGGTGATTTGCCTGATGCTGGTCGGCATCGGCAACAACCTGTGGCACCCGGCAGCGATCCCGACACTGGCCCATCAGTACCCGAAGCGCAAAGGCCTGGTGCTGTCTTTCCACGGCATGGGCGGCAATATCGGCGAAGCGCTGGCACCGCTGGCTGCGGGCGCACTGCTGGCATGGTTCAGCTGGCGCGAAGTGGTGCTGATCAACATCGTGCCGGGGCTGGTGATGGCGACGCTGATCATGGTCATGGTTGGTGCGCTGGGTACGTCCCGTGAATCCGCTGCCGGAAAAAACACAAAAAATGACGTCAATGCCGGCAGCGGCAAAACCTGGAATGCACGCCAGTACCTGCATGACCTCGGCACGCTGATGCGCGACCGCACCCTGATGCTGATCTGCATCAGCGGCGGCTTCCGCACACTGACCCAGGTCGGCCTGATGGTGTTCCTGCCGGTGTACCTGGCGTACGAACAGGGTTATTCAACCATTGCCATCGGCGTTTGCATGACGGTGCTGCAGGTCGCGGGCCTGATCGCGGGGCCGATTGCGGGTCATGTCTCGGACAAGGTCGGCCGGCAGAAGGTCGTGCTGTCGAGCATGCTGCTGACCGGGGTGACCATCCTCGGCATGGTCTTCGCCGGACAATCCTTTTTGTTCATCGTGTTTGTCGCGCTGGTGGGATTTTTTCTCTACGCGATGCGCCCGGTGATGCAGGCCTGGGCGGTGGAGAACACGCCCAAGCGCCTGGCCGGCACCGGCGTCGGATTGCAGTTCACCATCCTCGCCATCGGCGGCAGCATCGCTCCGGCCACCTTCGGCATCATCGCCGACACCTGGAGCGTGTACACGGCATTTTATTTCCTCGCCGGTACCATCATTGCCGCCAACCTGCTGGTGCTGCTGATCCCCAAAACCGGCAACCCGCAAGCTGCCGGCACATGAGCAGCGGCGCCGGCGGCTGGCGCCCCGAACATGAAATCGAGCTGGTTGCCGGCACCCCTGCCGGCGGCGGACAGGATCGTCCGGCGCGGGCGCTGCTCGGCGTGCTCTCAGGGCTGGTCGATGTCCCGCTGAAACTCTGCAACATCCCCGGCCGCGGCGGCGGCAATGCCTGGGACTATCTGGCGCAGCACCCGGGCAACCCGCATGTGCTGGCGATCAACTCGCCGACCATCATCACCAACCGGCAACTCGGCGTCAGCAATTTCGACGACACTGCGCTGACCCCG
>CAMBCD010000329.1 GCA_945863085.1 Bordetella parapertussis | reverse complement strand
ACGCCAAAAATCCGGAGTTGCTCAGTCGTTCGCATTTTGCGCGCTATCTGGTGGAAGCAGGGCATGCGCGCGATACCAATGCGGTGTTCCGCAATTACCTGACGCCGGGTAAACCCGGTTATGTGCCGCATCAATGGGCGGCGCTGACGGATGCGCTGGGCTGGATCGCCGGCAGCGGCGGACTGGCGGTGCTGGCGCATCCCGGACGTTATCCCTTGAACCAGCAGCAAGCTGAGAAATTGCTCGGTGAGTTTGTCCAACTGGGCGGCGCTGGCGTCGAAGTCGTCACGGGTTCGCACACACCCGATGAATTTGTGATCTGGGCGCGCTATGCCAAACGTTTCGGCTTGCGCGCTTCAGCAGGTTCGGATTTCCACGGCCCCGGCGAAGGTTATCGTGACATTGGCAATGTGCCGGTGCTGCCCGCGGGCTGCGATCCGGTCTGGTCCGGATTTTAAGCTCAGTCATCACCGGGCCTGTCTTTCGACGTGTCGCAGTTTTTTTCCATTCATCCGGACAATCCGCAGCCGCGCCTGATCAAGCGCGCGGCGGAAATCATCCGCGCCGGCGGCATCATCGTTTATCCTACTGACTCCTGTTATGCATTGGGTTGCCACATTGGCGACAAGACTGCGATGGAGCGTATTCGCGCGATCCGGGGCGTCGACGCGCGGCATCATTTCGCACTGGTCTGCCGCGATCTGTCGGAACTGGCCACGTATGCGCGGGTCGACAACCAGCAGTTCCGGTTGCTGAAGGCGATCACGCCGGGCAGTTATGTCTTCATCCTCGAGGCAACCCGCGAACTGCCGAAACGGCTTCAGCATCCGAAGCGACGCACCATCGGCCTGCGCATTCCTGATCACCCGGTAGTGGATGCGTTGCTGGCCGAACTCGGTGAACCGCTGCTGTCGTCGACATTGCTGCTGCCCGGCGATGAGCAGCCGCATACCGACGCCCAGGAAATCCGCGAACGGATCGAGCATCAGGTCGACCTGATCCTGGATGGTGGTTCCTGCGGCATTGAGCCAACCACGGTAGTCGACCTGACCGGCCCGGCGCCACTGGTGACCCGTGCGGGCAAGGGCAGCCTGGCACCGTTCGGACTATAAAAATCCCGAAAAATCAGGTCTCTGCGCTGCGATTTGGGGCTTAAGTTAAAATTGGCCACGACATGGCGCAGCATCATGCCCGACCTAAATTTATAACTTATTGTTTTTATTAATATTTTTATGCGACATGGCTTCGGGCGCAGGATTTGCATGGCCTGTATCCGACCAGTCCCGATGGTAATTTCCGGAACCCTACATGTTTGAAAACCGCGTTTTATCCGGCATGCGCCCGACCGGCGCATTACATTTCGGCCACTACCACGGCGTACTCAAAAACTGGATCAAGCTCCAGCATGAACACCAGTGCCTGTTTTTCGTCGCCGACTGGCATGCGCTGACCACGCATTACGACGATCCGGCGACGATCGAAAACCATGCCTGGGACATGGTGGTGGATTGGCTGGCTGCAGGCGTGGATCCGGCACAAGCCGTGTTGTTCATCCAGTCCAAGGTGCCCGAACACGCGGAGCTGCATTTGCTGCTGTCGATGATCACGCCGTTGTCCTGGCTGGAGCGGGTGCCGACTTATAAAGACCAGCAGGAAAAACTCGCGGAAAAAGATCTGGCGACCTACGGATTTCTTGGTTATCCGCTGCTGCAAAGCGCAGACATCCTGATTTATCGTGCGAACCTGGTGCCGGTCGGCGAAGACCAGGTGCCGCATGTCGAAATCACCCGTGAAATCGCCCGTCGCTTCAATCACGTATTCGGCCGCGAACCCGGCTTCGAAGCCAAAGCCGAAACCGCGATCAAGAAACTTGGCGCGCGCCGCGGCAAGCTCTACCGCAAGCTGCGCACTGATTACCTGGAGCAGGGGGATACCGAGGCGCTGGCCGCTGCACGGGCGCTGCTTGAGGAAACGCAGAACCTACCGCTGGGTGACCGTGAACGCCTGTTCGGTTATATCGAGGGCGGCGGCAAAGTCATCCTCACCGAACCCAAAGCATTGCTGACCGAAGCCTCCAAAATGCCGGGACTGGACGGCCAGAAGATGTCCAAGTCCTATAACAACACCATCGGCTTGCGCGAAAGTCCGGAGAACGTGTCAAAGAAGGTGAAAACCATGCCCACTGATCCGGCGCGTATCAAACGCACCGATCCGGGTGATCCGGAGAAATGCCCGGTATGGCAGTTGCACCTGGTGTATTCCGACGATGCGAAGAAAAAATGGGTGCAGGAGGGCTGTCGCAGTGCAGGCATCGGCTGCATCGAATGCAAACAACCGGTGATCGACGCCATCATTGCCGAACAGAAACCGATGCGCGAACGCGCCGAGCGTTATCTGGATGATCCGACGCTGGTGCGCAACATCATTGCTGATGGTTGCGAGAAAGCACGCAAGCTGGCGCAGGAAACGCTGCGCGACGTGCGTGAGGTGATGGGGCTCGACTACTCCTGAAATACTGAGGAGTGAGTGCGGAGGAGTGGGTGTGGAGAAGTAAGTCTGGAGAAATGAGCGCGTCGCCGTCCTGGCGCAGCGTTCAGAACCCCTTGCCGTTGCGAATAATGCCGACGGCGATGCCTTCGATTTCGAGGGGATCCCGTTTCAGGTCCACCACGATAGGTTTGAAATCCGGGTTCTCGGCAATCAGTTCGACCGTATTGCGATTGCGCTGGATGCGTTTGACGGTGACTTCATCATGCAATCGGGCAACAACGATCTGTCCCGACTTGAAATGCGGTGTGCGGTGCACCGCCAGCAGGTCACCCTCGAGGATGCCGGCATCGCGCATGCTCATGCCACGCACCCGCAGCAGGTAATCAGCGGCCGGCTCAAACATGGCGGGATCGACGCGGTAGCGCTGCTCGACGTTCTGTTCCGCGAGCATCGGGCTGCCGGCGGCGACTCGTCCAACCACGGGCAGGCTGTCCTGTTGCTGCGTCAGGCGGATGCCGCGCGAAGCGCCGGAAGTCATTGCGATGACGCCTTTGCGTTCCAGTGCCCGCAGGTGGGTCTCCGCAGCATTGGGTGAACTGAAGCCCATGGCGCTGCAGATTTCCGCCCGCGTCGGCGGGAATCCCGACTCTTCAACGTGAGCCTCGATCAGGCGCAGGATTTCCGTCTGGCGGGAGGTCAGCGGCTTCTGGTTTTCGGCCAGATTTTCGACTCGGTTTTCATCGCTCATGACTGTAATTATATACAGTTAACTTGGGGCGACAAGGGGGCGCTGGCGTAAAACCGAAATTTCTTGCATTTTAATGATTTAAGTATCTGTATTTAAAGAATATTCAAGATACCCAGCGTAATCTGAGCGTTGCGGCTGGTTATTGGACGAAAGCCATTTTTTTGTTATACTTCAAAGTTCTGTGAAACGGATTGGGCAGCGCACACGGATGGGCGGATCGCCCATTTTTTGTTTGTGCCGCTGATATTGCATGGATTTGCAGGGTTTGCTCGAAAACACGCTGGCCGGGCTCGGCTACGAACTGGTGGAACTTGAACGTTCGACCAAGGGTGGGCTGTTGCGTGTTTTTATCGACAAATCCGGCGGTATCAATGTC
>CAMBCD010000328.1 GCA_945863085.1 Bordetella parapertussis | reverse complement strand
CGATCTTCTGCAGATGCCTGCCCCGGTCATGGCGGTCATCGCGCTGGGGGCTGCGTTCGCGCATGGCATGCGCCTGTATTGCTGGCGGCCCTGGTGTACCCTCGCGGTGCCACTGGTGTGGATATTGCATGCCGCCTATGCCTGGATCGTTGCATATCTCGTACTGCGCGGACTCTCCGGATTGGGGTGGCTCGCCGAATCGTATGCCATCCACGCGCTGACTACGGGCGCAATCGGTGGTCTGACCCTCGGCATGATGACCCGCACGGCCCGCGGCCATACAGCGCGGCCACTGGTGGCAGATGGTTTTGAATTGACCTGCTTTCTTCTGATACAGACGGCCGCAGTGGTGCGCGTTTTCAGCGGCATGGTGGCATCGGCGCTGCACCTGCCCGGCATCCAGCTTTCAGGCGTACTGTGGGCCACCGCTTTCGGCATCTACGCCGTCCGTTACTGGCCGGTGCTGTCGCGGCCGCGGCTCGACGGCAAACCAGGCTGAACGGAAGGAAAAACAGGGTTACATGCCGGATTACATCATCAGCCGCCTGCGGCGCTTCCACACCCGCTACTTTCCGCGGCTGAGAAAACAATTCAGAGACCTGGTTGACCAGGGACAGCATCCGACCGTGCTGTTCATCGGCTGCTCTGATTCCCGCGTCGTGCCCTACCTGTTGATGGACAGCGGTCCGGGCGAGCTGTTTGTTGTGCGCAATGTCGGCAGCTTTGTGCCGCCGTTCGATGCTTCCCACGGTTATCACGGCACTGCCGCGGCCATCGAGTTCGCGGTGCTCAATCTGGGCGTGCGCGAGATCATCGTCTGTGGCCACAGCCATTGCGGCGCGATCCGTGCCCTCTACACCGAGCCGCATGCCGAGGCCAAACACATGACCAGGTGGCTGGACCTGGCGCGCGATGCCGTGCTGCCGGTGACATTGTCTGAAGAGGCGCTGCGGCGCACCGAGCAGCGCGCGGTGGCCTTGCAGATGGAGCGGCTCATGGAATATCCCATGGTCCGGCGGCGTGTCGAGGCCGGCAAGCTGTATTTGCGCGGCTGGCATTACCTGATCGAAGAGGGCAAGGTACTGGTGCTCAATGTTGAAAGCGGTTTGTTTGAATCCTTTGATGCCGCAGTCGAGGCGGCCAGGGCAAACGATCCGCTTGCCGGGGTCAACCTGCTGCCTTGACGGCGGCCTGTCAGCGGAGCATGCCGATCGACTACCCGATTCTGAAAATGATCCACGTGACCTGTGTGGCCGCGAGTTATTCGCTGTTCTTCGTGCGCGGGGTCTGGATGTTTCTGGGGTCACCATGGCTGCAAAAACGGTGGGTCAGGATCGTCCCGCACATCATTGATACCGGCTTGCTCGCCAGTGCCATTGCGATGGCCATTGCCATTCGCCAGTATCCATTTTCCGCGGACTGGCTTACCGCGAAGCTGCTGGCGCTGATCTGCTACATCGCCCTCGGCATGGTGGCCTTGCGCTTCGCACGCGCACGCGGAATGCGGCTGGCTGCCTGGCTGGCCGCGCAGGCGGTGTTTTTCTACATCGTTGCAGTTGCGGTCACCCGCAATCCGCTGCCGTGGACAGCAGGGGCATGAATGGACTGCGGCTGGTGGCGGACCATCCGCAACCGGGTTTTCACCGGCCGGCGGGGATGGCGCCTGTCATCAGGTATTCCAGCAAATCGGCTACCGGCCGGATGGCGGTGCCGAACGGCAGGCTTTCCGCTCCACGGAAAAACAGGCCTTTGCGGACATCGCCCTTGAGCGCGTAGGCGAGCCGCGTGTCGATGCAGAACTGCCCGGCACCGGCGATGCCGTCGCGCAAACCGCACACGGTCAGGCAATTGAGTCCCTGTACGCAGCGGCGCGGATCAGCATTGGCGTGTGATTGCAGGGTTTTCTCGCGCCGCAGGTAGTTTTGCAGCCATGGTGTCAGTACGGCGCGTGCCGGCAGGCCGGCAACGCTCATGAAGGTGACGATGTCTTCGGGCCCGGCTTCCGCCAGCACACGTTTGAATTCGTGGTGGGCATCGCCTTCGGCGGTAACGGCAAACGGCGTGCCGATCTGGACCGCGGCGGCACCCTGTTGCAGCAGAGTGCGTACCTGCTCGTGGCTGTTGATGCCTCCAGCGGGGATCAGAGGTATGCGTTCATTTTCAATGCCCAGTTCGCGAAACAGCACGCGGATTTCTTCCAGTACCGTGGTGAAATTGAACCGGGGATTGCCGACGTCATCGATGCGGGTTGCTCCCAGGTGTCCGCCGGCATGCCGTGGATGCTCGATGATCAGGGCATCCGGCAGTTTTTTCTTGCGCATCCATTTTTTCAGCACGATGCCCACACCGCGCGCGTCCGAAAGTATGGGGATCAGAGCGACATCGGGGAAGTCGCCCGTCAGGTCAGGCAGGTCTAGCGGCAGGCCGGCACCCATGACGATCGCATGGGCGCCGCTCGCGCAGGCCTGACGCACACAGGCGGCATGCGCGGAGACGGCTTTCATGATGTTGACGGCAATTGCGCCGCGACCGGAGGCGATGTCCAGGGCCATGCGGATCTCACGGTCCAGTGCGACGAGATTGATTTGATCCAGCACATCACGATCCCGGCATCCGGCGGTCCGCTCCAGCAGGTCGGGGTGATGGTGGCGCAGGTCGACGCTCGATATCGTGCCCAGTCCGCCGAGCGCGGCCACGCTGCCGGCCAGATGGTGCGCGGATACGCCGATACCCATGCCGCCCTGGACGATGGGCAGCAATGAACGGTTGCGGAGCTTCCAGTTTGGCAGCGGGGTCATGGGTTTTGGGCGTGGTTGGTCGCCGGAATGTGTAATAGGTGTGTGGCCGCCCGCGGTGCGGGTGTTTCTGCGATCACTGGTTTTCTAGCGCAGCACCAGCACCGCGATGTTCGTGCCGGCCAGCACTTTCTGCGTTTCGCTGCCGAGCAGCAGTTTGGTGAATCCGCTGCGGCCGTGCGAGGCCATCGCAATCAGATCGCACTTGTATTTTTTCGCGGCCTTGACGATGGCGTCGGCCGGGAAATCACTGCAGACGAACCAGGCCGTGCACTTTATGCCGGCCGATGCGCATTCCTTCTTGACGGCCTCCAGGTGACGTGCCGCGACCTTTTTCTGCCTTGCCTCATATTCCCTGGGAACGATGAAATCGGGCGGTACGTAATCCGCGTAGACGTTGAACTTGTACGCAGGCGCCACGTGAAAACCGGTGACGCGTGCCCCGGTTTTTTTGGCCAGGGCCACGGCTTTTTTCACCGCCTTGCGCGACAGCGCGGAGCCGTCGGTGGGAACCAGGATATTGCGGAACATGGTTGTTCTCCTTGGGTGGTTGATACGACTACAAACTAACGTCCCTTGGCTGCAGGCGGTTTGATGTAGATCAAAACGCAGGCGGCAGTTGCTGTTTATGCTGCAAAGCATCACCAATACGGCAGGGGACATCCATGCAGGTGCAATCCACCTATAACTACAATGTGGTCCGGCAGTTCGCGATCATGACCGTCGTCTGGGGCATCGTCGGCATGCTGGTCGGCCTGTTTATCGCCGCGCAACTGATCTGGCCGGAGCTTAACTTTGCCTCCTGGCTGTCTTACGGACGTC
>CAMBCD010000327.1 GCA_945863085.1 Bordetella parapertussis | reverse complement strand
AAGACTGCTTTCGCAGGAAGGCATGAAGGTTGATCGAATGATTGCCTCTCAAGACTTGCAACGTGGACCCACTGAATACCTACTGAACACCATCTATGATCGACAGTTGGCATTGGCAGGCGGGTCGATAGGCGTTGTCATTGGGCGCTGGGCATCAGAGGGGTGGAGATTTTTGAGCTTGTCTTCGGATTACCAAGGAATGGACGGAATATTTCTTCTATTTGAACGTCCGAGTAAGGATGGAGAGCCGCATGTTTATGTGTACCACGGCGTTAACATGAACCCAGTTTGATTTTATTGCTTCGCTGCATGTCATTAAAAATAAAAAAATATGACCAATCAGGAAAAGCTGCGGTGGGCATCGATGATCCTGAGTGATGCTGGTGTAGATATCAATGCGCCTTTGCCGTGGGGCGAATATCCGTTGGAATTTGCATGCTCCATTAGCAATGACAGATTGGCGCTTGCATTCCTGGCAAACGGAGCTTCTCCAAATCTATGGGTTAAGGCATCTCCGCTGTGCCTTTCTATTTGGATTGAAGATAAGGAACTATGTGAAGAGTTGCTTGACGCGGGTGCGGATATCGACAAAGAAGTGTATTTGTCGGAAGAGGAGGAATTTAAAAGTGGTGATGAATTTGAAAATGGATTTTACAACCCTGATCACAGGGTTATCGACAAGGAACGCTGGGATTTTGAAGATGAAGGCTTGCCATATTGGAAAATCATGGAGCACAACTTTTCTGCGAATGACGAACTAAATCGAAAAACTCCGCTGAATTTGGCTGTTTATATCGGAAGTATCGAGATCACTGAAATATTGGTGCGTCGAGGTGCCAAGGTTACTAATAAAGATTTTGAAATATTGGAGGATTCCCCATATGAGCAGGCGCAAGTAAATCGAGAAAAATTGGCCGAAATATTGTCGAGCAATAAGTTAATTTCTGGCGATTAAAATTTAATGGTGCAGTTCGATATGTTTGAAGGTGCATGAGAATTTCGTTTTTGCCCACTCTTTTAGTTTTCTTATTCGCTCAATCCCTACGTTGGCCATTGATCTGAAAGCGTCGCTGACAATGCCCATTCGCCACGCAGAACGTCACCGCACTGACAGCATCGGCTGGCTCCGCGCCGCCGTGCTGGGCGCCAATGACGGCATCGTATCGACGGCGAGCCTGATCATCGGTGTTGCGGTCGCGAATGCGGGCCACGACAACATCATGGTCGCCGGAATCGCTGGTCTGGTGGCCGGCGCGATGTCGATGGCGGCCGGGGAGTATGTGTCGGTGCGTTCGCAGGCCGATTCCGAGCAGGCCGCTCTGGATATGGAGCGCAGGGAACTGGCCACGGACAGCCAGGGCGAACACCGGGAGCTGACGGCGATTTACGTCAACCGCGGGCTCGATCCCGCACTGGCGAAACAGGTGGCCGAGCAGCTGATGGCGCATGACGCGCTCGGCGCGCATGCCCGCGATGAACTCGGCATCACCGAGACGTTCAGTGCGCGACCGGTGCAGGCTGCCCTGACTTCGGCCGCCAGCTTCGCCGTCGGTGCGGCGATGCCGCTGCTGGCGGCTGCCGTGGTGCCCGGGCCGGGATTGATCCCTGTCGTCTCCGGCACTTCGCTGCTGTTCCTCGCCATCCTTGGTGGCGTGGCTGCGCGGGTGGGCGGCGCCAGTGCCGCGACCGGCGCGATACGCGTCACCTTCTGGGGCGCACTGGCGATGGCGCTGACGGCCGGCGTCGGAATACTGTTCGGCGCAGCGGCGTGACCGCCGGCTGCTTGACCTGACGGAAAAGCGGATTGCCATGAACATCTTCACCTGGCTGTTGATCGTTGTTGCGGCACTGGCCGTGCTGGTGGTCACCGCCGGGCAGCTGGGCTGGCTGCAGGGCACACCGCCGGCCGACCTTGGTGTGCACGACGGCCGGTTGAAACCGCCGTCTGATAGCAAAAACAGCGTGTCCAGCCAGGCCGCACTGCATCCGGATCATCCGCAGCGCAATCATTCCGCCATCGCGCCGCTGGCCCTGCGAGGCGATGGCCCGGCCACGCTGGCCCGCATCAAGACGATTGTGGCCGGCATGGCGGGCGCGAAGCTGCTGCGCAGCGATGCCGCTTATCTCTACGTGCAGTTCACGACCAGCGTGCTGAAGTTCGTCGATGACACCGAGTTCTGCTTCGACCCGGTGAACCAGGTTATCCAGGTGCGTTCCGCATCGCGTGTCGGGCGCGACGATCTGGGCGTCAATCGCAGGCGGATAGAAACCATAAGGGCTGCGCTGGAGGGTAAATTCAGCGTGCCATTCTGAAAGCCAGATGAGCTGGCAGGCCCGGACGCCTGCCCTGAAACAGGGTGAATCTCGTATTCCGCGATTTACCGGGAATCCGCAGGATATCCACTCAATCTCTGAAATGTTTTAGTCCAGGGATTCATCGGTAAAGCGGTAATAGTGCTGGAGACCTTCGTACATTCTTCTCCGGACTTCAACCGGCCTGTTGTTGAACGAATAGGCGAGGCGTTCAACCTTCAGCAGTGGATGGTTGGGCGGCACACCCAGTATTTTCGCCGTTTTTTTGTCTGCGCTGCAGGCTGAAACGTGTTCCTCCATGCGCAGGACGGTGATTCCGAAGCGGCTCTGGTAAATCGCATACAGGTTCTCATCCATATGCTCAAGATCAGATTTTTTCAACCTCGGGAACAACGCAGACGGCAGGATGAGTTCCATCGATGCCATGGCACGATCATCGATTTTCAGGACGGCTTTGGCATGATGGACATACGGCGGACTTTTGGTATCAAGGCCTAAAAGCGCGGTTGTTTCGTGATCGGCGCGTTCACGGGCAATCGAGGTGATCTCGCGTGTCGTCGTAACCTTGCTGCCGCCCCGGTCATAGATGTTCGAAAAACGGAATTGCGGGCCATGGCGGTCATACGTGGTGACGAAAGTGCCTTTTCCCTGTCGCCGAACGAGGATGCCGGCGGCGGTCAGCATCCCCACGCCTGCACGTACCGTGGATACCGCTACTCCAAAACGTTTGGCAAGGTCCGCTTCGTTGGGCAGCTGCTCCCCCGGTTTCCATTCGCCACGCGCCAGAGTTTCCAGGATGTGCTGACGTACTTCCTTGTAAAGAGGGCTGTCGGTTTGCAGGGTTTTGTTTCGTGCCGATAAAGGGGGCTTCATTTTGTGAAATGACATCAAGATTGTTTCGTAACTCTCAGTATATCGGTTGTTTTGTCGGGCGCGAGGTGTTGATTGACGAATGGCGGTTAATCCTTTTATCATTCCAATCATTCGAATGATTAGAATTAAATGGGCCGCTAGACCTGCGCGCCCTTACGCGAAGGGGAGTTCATGAAAATCACGAAAGTCGAGTCATTTCGCATCAAAATTCCGAGTAAAGGCGATTACCGGATGGCGCGCGGCGTACACGACGCAATGCGCTCGGTGGTCGTGCGCATCCATACGGATGCCGGGATCATCGGCACCGGCGAGGCCCACCAGGGCGTTGCCGGTTATTCATCGGAGACGCTCGGCACCATGGATGCGGTGATCAGGGAGGTCTACGGGCCTGCATTGATCGGACGCCAGCTGGATGCGTTGGAGGTTTTCTCGGCCGA
>CAMBCD010000326.1 GCA_945863085.1 Bordetella parapertussis | reverse complement strand
AGCAATGCCGACGGTTTAGCCACATCCAGCCGCAGTTCGACTGAGCCGCGACTCGCATCGATGCCGGGGGATATGTAGTTGACCACCGCGTCGAAACGGTCGGCGGGAAAGGCATCGGCCGCGGCCATGGCCACCGCGCCCTGTTTGATCAAGGGCAGGTTCTTTTCATCAACCTGGACGATCAGACGCACCGGGCCGTCGAGTGCGAGTGTCATCATCCTGCGCCCGGGCTGCGCGATGTCGCCGGGTTCGACCAGACGTTCCAGCACCACGCCCGCAGCAGGCGCGCGGATACGGGTCTGCGCGAGTTTGGCCTCGGCTGCTTCCAGCGCGGCAACGGCTTCCGCGAGCTGGCTTTGCGCCTGCTGTGCTTCCGCCCCGCTCGCCGTCTGGGCGCCGGCCTGCGCCCGCGCGCTGCCCAACTGGCTGCGCGCCACATCGAGCTGGCGTTCCGCTTCATCGACACGCGCCTGGCTGATGAAGCCTTTGGCCAGCAGGTCGCGATTGCGTTTTTCATCGCGCTCGGCCTGCAGCAGATTGGCTTCCGCCGGCTTCACTGCGGACTGTGCCGTCGGCAGTGCCAGGGTCTGCACCGAGGCCACCCGCGCCCGGGCACGCGCAACAGCGGCACGCGCCTGCGCGGCGGCCGCGCCCAGTTCACCGCGCTCGAGTTCGACCAGCAACTGGCCGGATTCGACACGTGCGCCTTCGCGCACCAGCACCTTGTCGACACGGCCGGTAATCGTCGCCCCGGTTTCGACCTTCGCCGGCGGCAGCACGCGGCCGCTGGCGACCACGCTGGTCTGCACATCCGCGGCGGCAATGGTCACGATATCCACCGCCACGGGTTTGGTACGCAGCGCAAAAAACAGCACCGTAGCGAGCACCATCGCCACGCGGTCATGGAAATTACGTAACTCTTTGTTTTTTAAAGATATTTCAGTAAAGTCCGCGAGCGCGGCGCGGCCCAGCGTGGCGATCAGCGCAAGTACGAAGCCCATCGAGAACTTGGACTGGTGCACGGTCTGCGGATCAGTCACCGGCCCGAGCACGTCGATCGCGCCCTGGTGCACATGCGCGATCACCTTCACGATGTCATCGGCCTTGAGCTGGTGCTGCTGCATCAGGGTCAGCAGTGCATCCGCCGCGGGATGGGTGTGGCGGCAGGACGCGTGGAATTTGAATGAGGTTTCCGCCGTCGCCCAGCGTGTACCCAGACCGTCGGTCAGCCAGCGCACATCGGCATCGCTGGACATGCCCGCAGCCATGCCCTGTTTGCCTTCGAAAATGTCACGCGCACCGGTAAAGCCGTCGCGGGCGATGTACGCCGCCATCAGGCCGTCAGCCGCCGCTTTCGCCGTATGCAATTGTTTGGAATCCGCCGCATCGCGCAGGAACTCCCATAATCCCGCCGCCATGGTGCCGGCGGAACCCAGGCAATGCTGCATTTTGCCGGCATCGAGCTTCAGCACATGCGCAACACCGGCAGCGGCGGCGAGTTTGCCCGCGGTGCCGGTGGTATGGAATATTTTGTAATGCGAACGTCCGAGGAATTCGCCGACGCGCACGCCGCATTCATAACCGGCCACAGACGCCGCGATCAGTTCCCTGCCCGTTGCGCCGACATCCTGCGCTGCGGCCAGCACCGCGGGAAACACCACCGTGCCCGGGTGCAGAACCGAACTGTTGTGCAGGTCATCCTGTTCGACAAAATGTGATGCGGCGCCGTTGACCAGCGCGGCAAAAAACGGCGACGTGCGTTTGCGCGTCAGCAGATTCTCGGCAGTGCCGTCTTTCGGCCCCATCGCTGCAGCAAAAGCGTCGATGGTCGATACCGGTCGCGCACCCTTGCCCGCGAGCGCCGACGCAAACCAGTCGAGGAACAGGTCTTCCGTGCGCGCCACCACGGACTGCGGCAGGTGTTCATAACGGATCGACGACAAAAAAGCGCTGAGTGTCTGCGACGGACTCGCGACAGGCGCCGGTTCTTTCCTGGCGGACATTTGCATGGTGGACTCCGGTAGAGCCGGTATTTTAAAACAAACCCCGCGTTTTACCTGGAGAAAATTCCCGGTGTTAAGCTTCCCGACATCAGACACCAGGGGGAATCCGCATGGCAAAACGCAAATCCATACGCACCGACATCGCCTGGAGCGCGGTCGACCGCATCACCGTCAAGGGCCACGACCTGTGCAGCGAAATCCTCGGCAAGCTGTCGCTGGGCGACATGGCCTTCCTCGAAATCACCGACCGCCTGCCGACGCCACGCGAGTCCGTGATGTTCAACGCGATTGCGGTGACGCTGGTCGAACACGGCCTGACACCAAGCTCGATCGCCGCACGCATGACCTACACCGGCGCGCCGGAAGCCATGCAGGCCGCCGTTGCCGCCGGCCTGTGCGGACTGGGCAGCGTGTTTGTCGGCAGCATGGAAACCGCGGCGCGCATGCTGCAGGAAGCCCTGCCTGATCCGACCGTCGATGCCGACCTCGACCAGATCGCCATCCAGATCGTTGAACGCTTCCACTCGCGCAAGCAGATCGTCCCCGGCATCGGCCACACACTGCACAAGCCGGTCGATCCGCGCGCGCCGCGGCTGTTCGCCATCGCCGCCGAACAGGGTTACGACGGCCCATACGTGAAACTGATGCAAAAAGTCGGCGCGCAGGCGGAGAAGGTTTACGGCAAATCACTGCCGGTCAACGCCACCGGCGCCATCGGCGCGATTGCCAGCGAGCTTAGGCTGCCGTGGAAAATCGTCCGCGGCATCGGTGTGCTGGCGCGCGCCATCGGCCTGGTCGGCCACATCCTCGAGGAAATGAAAAACCCGATGGCCTACGAGATCAAGCAGCGGGCGGAAGAGGAAGCCACAGCGCACCTGCGGAATTGACGAACCTGTCTCAGACTGAAAACATGGGAACACGATTGGATTCCGAAAAAAACAACATCAAGTCAGGCGAACAACCCGCCCCGCGAAAAGCCGGCGCGCGGCAGGTCGTGGCCACCCTGCTCTGGGGAATGTGCATGATCGGCAAGAAAGGCACTTGGGAGCGGGATGGCGCGATAGTCACACTGCCGCAGATCGTCGTCGGCGCCGTGATTGCCACAATCGTGGTGATTGCAACATTGTTGCTGCTCGTGCGGTTCGCAACGGGATGACGCATCCGTTTACTTCGCTACGCAGTTTTGTGCACAACACGGAGGACGTGCGCCATCAATCTGGTCGGCCATATCCCCGGGGAAATGAAAAACCCGATGGCCTGCGGGATCAAGCAGCGGGCGGAAGAGGAAGCCGCAGCGCACTTCCGTAATTAAAGCACTTCCCGCAGCGCAGCATTCCAGCGACGGTTGACAACGTGAAGGCACGACGCAGAATCTGTGTTCTTCACGATCGTCTGATCGCCGAAAATCCGGGATGAGAAAAAATGAAACGACTGTACACGATTTTATTTATCGCTGCCGCGCTGCTGTTTGCCGGCTGCGCCCATAACCTTTCACAAGGCTGGATCACGCTGATCGACGGCGAAAAAGGTCTCGAAAATTTCAATAGCACTGGTGACGCCAACTGGCGTGCCGAAGATGGCAGCATTGTTGCCGACAAAGGAACGGCTGGCTACCTCGTCACCAAGACGACTTATCGGAATGTCGAGAT
>CAMBCD010000325.1 GCA_945863085.1 Bordetella parapertussis | reverse complement strand
TCGTTTTCGGCGGCGATGTCCGCGCGCCATTTTCCCTGGACGCTGTCGAAGGCCAGCAGATGCGCGGTGGCCGCGGCGCCACCCTTGAGTTCGTTGAGGTGCACCACTTCGAGACGGTTGCCTGCGCGCGGATCATCCTCTGGCCGTTCCGCGGCGCCCAATGCTGCGCGCAAGGCCAAACGACCGATTCTTCCCCTGCCATTGATGCCGACTTTCATGCCCGCCTCTTCAAAATATTGATGTTTCAACCATTGTTGAACCTTTGTGAGAGTGTATGACCCAAATATGACAGCACGGAGACAGGCTGCCCGACTCAAGCCGGGTATCGCTGTACGACGGGCTTCGGCTACAATAGCGGGATTATTTGATGCGCTTGATATTTTTTGATGAAAATCAATGATTTAACAGGGGTTCGCGGCAGCATGGTGGCCATCGTTACACCGATGGCCGATGACGGTGCGCTGGATGTTGCGGCATTCCGTACGCTGCTGGACTGGCATATCGCCGAAGGTACTGACGGCATCGTGGTGGTTGGCACCACGGGCGAATCGCCAACCGTCGATTTCGACGAACATCGCCTGCTGATCGAAACCGCGGTCAAACATGTCGCAGGACGGGTGCCGGTGGTCGCCGGTACCGGCGCAAACTCGACACGCGAAGCGATCGAACTCTCGCAATACGCCAAGGCCGCCGGCGCCGACATGAGCCTGTCTGTCGTGCCGTCTTACAACAAGCCGACGCAGGAGGGGCTGTACCGCCATTTCCGCGCGATTGCCGAAGCGGTGGACATTCCGCAGATCCTTTACAACGTGCCGGGGCGCACTGTTGCCGACCTCGGCAATGACACGACGCTGCGGCTGGCTGAAGTGCCGGGTATCATCGGCATCAAGGACGCCACCGGTAATCTTGAGCGCGGCACCGACCTGCTGCGCCGCAAACCAAAATCTTTCCGCGTATACAGCGGTGACGACGCCACCGGTATTGCACTGATGCTGCTCGGCGGCGACGGCGTCATTTCGGTGACTGCCAATGTCGCACCGCGCATGATGCATGAGATGTGCGTGGCCGCCCTTGGTGGCAACGCGGCTGAGGCAGTGACGCTGAATAACCGCATGATGGGATTGCATCGTCATCTGTTCTGCGAAGCAAATCCGATACCGGTCAAATGGGCGGTGCAGCAACTGGGCCTGATGGGGGGCGGAATCCGCCTGCCGCTGACGCCGCTGGCGCCGCAATATCATGAACAGCTGCGCGAGGCCATGCAGCAGGCCGGCGCAGTAAAAGTTACGGAAGGCAAACGTCATGCAGTGGCTTAAGCCGGCAGTTGTGGTTGCGGCAGTCGCCGCTGGATTGATGCTGGGTGCTTGTGGTTCGGTGGAAATACCGACCAAAAAAATCGACTACAAATCGACGACCAAGCTGCCGAACCTGGAAATTCCCCCGGATCTGGCGCGCCCCGGCAGCGATGGGCGGTTTTCAGTACCGGACAGCGGTGCCGGCAAGGGCACGGCGACATACTCCGATTACAACAAGGATCGGGCTGGGCGTTCGCAGGCGGCTTCTGCGCAGGTCGTGCTGCCGAACGTCGAAAACGTGCGCATCGATCGCGCCGGTACGCAACGCTGGCTGGTGGTGCCGGGTACGCCTGAACAGATATGGCCTGCGGTCAGGGAGTTCTGGCAGCAAACGGGTTTTGTGGTCAATGTCGAGACGCCCGAAGCCGGGATCATGGAAACCGACTGGAGCGAGAATCGCGCCAAAATTCCGGAAACGGGACTGCGCGGACTTGTCGGGCGCGCGCTCGACAGCCTGTATTCCACTTCCGAGCGCGACAAATACCGCACGCGTCTTGAGCGTGGTACCCAGCCCGGAACGACCGAGATTTATGTCAGTCACCGTGGCATGGAAGAGGTGTATATCACCCAGGATCAGGACCAGTTGCGCTGGCAGCCGCGCCCGCCGGATCCTGATCTCGAGGCGGAAATGCTGCGCCGGATGATGGTGCGTTTCGGCGTCGATGGTGAACGCGCCAAAACCCAGGTGGCTTCGGCCAAACTCGAACCGCAGGCCAAACTCAATAAAGGTGGGGCTGCCGGCAGCATGCTGACGCTGAACGACCAGTTTGACCGTGCCTGGCGGCGTGTCGGCCTGGCGCTGGACCGCGTCGGATTCACGGTCGAGGACCGGGATCGCTCGAAGGGACTTTATTTCGTGCGTTACATCGATCCCGATGCCGATATCAAAGTGACCGAAGAAAAAGGCTGGTTGTCCAAGCTGAAATTCTGGGGTAACACAAAAATCCAGAGCAAGGAGCAGTACCGCATCCTCGTGCAGGGTGATGGTTCCGGCGCCGAAGTGCGCGTGCTCGACAAGGATGGCACCCGCGAGCAGTCCGACACGGCCAATCGCATACTCACGCTGCTCTACGACCAGTTGAAGTGAGTGGCGACAGCTTGACGGGCAATCCGGTCCCGGCGCCGCGTTATTCTTCTTTGCTGTCGCTTTGCCCAATATGCGTTTTGCTTCGCTAGGCAGCGGCAGCGAAGGCAATGCGCTGGTGGTTGAGGCCGGCGATTCGCGTGTCCTGCTCGATTGCGGTTTCAGCGCTGCAGAAACGGTGCGCCGGCTGGCCCGTCTCGGGCTGGAGCCGGACGCACTGGATGCGATACTGGTGACCCACGAGCATGACGACCATGTCGGTGGCGTAGCGCGGTTCGCCCGAAAATTCAGCATCCCGGTTTACCTGTCCTATGGCACCCATGCGGCGACTACGGCTGCAGGCGGGATATTTCCCGAAGTGGTGATCATCGACAGCCATACCCCGTTTGCGGTGGGTGACGTCGAGATTTTTCCCTATCCGGTGCCGCATGACGCGCGTGAACCGACGCAGTTCGTGTTTGGGGATGGTGCGTCGCGATTGGGCGTGCTGACCGATGCCGGGGCGTCCACGCCGCATATCGAAGCCATGTTGTCCGGCCTCGAGGGGCTGGTGATCGAATGCAACCACGACCGCGATTTGCTGATGGGCAGCAGCTATCCGGAATATCTGAAGAGCCGCATTGCCGGCCGTTACGGGCACCTCGACAACAACCAGGCGGCGCAGATTGTCGCCGCCATCGACCGGCAGTCGCTGCAGCACGTGGTGGCAGCTCATCTGTCGCAGAAAAACAATCGTCCGGAGCTGGCCTGCGCGGCGCTGGCGGGTGCCCTCAATTGTGCGCCGGACTGGATCGGCGTGGCATCGCAGGCGGACGGTTTCGACTGGCGCATGTTGACCTGAGACGCTGACCGCAACGGCAATAAAAAAGCCGGCCCGCAGGCCGGCTTTTTCGTGGTGCAGTGAAGCTTACTTCTTGACAGCGTCCTTGGCAGCATCGGCTGCGCCTTTGGCAGCGTCAGCGGCGCCTTTGGCGGCATCGGCGGCGCCTTGGGCGGCGTCAGCAGCACCTTTGGCAGCGTCAGCAGCAGCCGGAGCGGCAGCATCAGCTTTCGGGGCTTCCGGAGCGGGTGCCGGAGCCGGGGCAGGTGCCGGAGCGGGAGCAGGTGCGGGGGCCGGAGCCGGAGCTGGTTTTTCGCCGCAGGCAGTCAGACCAACCGCCAGCAGGGCGGCAATGAGGAGGGAGCGATTCATGATGATAACTATCCTTCGAAGGTAAAGAGG
>CAMBCD010000324.1 GCA_945863085.1 Bordetella parapertussis | reverse complement strand
CTTGGGATGAAGCCTGCGCGCAGCGCTGCGATACACCGCTGGCATTGCGGGCCTATAGCTCGCGCCTTATCGGCAGCGATCCGGCGCTGGTGCTGTACGGCGGCGGCAACACATCGCTGAAGCTCGACGGCACGCTGCACGTCAAGGGCACTGGCTCCAACCTTGCCGAGGTCCGCGAGGAACATTTCACCGCGCTGGACCTGGAGGCCTTGCGCGCGCTGCTGGCCGATGACCGGCTGCCCGACGAGGAATTGATGCGCCGCATCGACTCCTGCAAACACCTGCCCGCGGCGCCGAAGCCCTCGATTGAAACCCTGCTGCACGCCGCCCTGCCCTACGCCTATGTAGAGCATGCCCATGCCGATGTGGTGCTGGCCGTAGCCAACGTGGCCCAGGGGGCCGCGGCATGTGCTGCGGCATTCGGCGATTGCGCTCCCGTAGTGCCTTACCGCCATTCCGGCGCAGGCCTGGCCCGCGCCTGCAAAACCGTATTTGAACGCGATGCAACACCGGACACCATCGGGATGATCCTTGCATTTCACGGTGTCGTAGCATTCGGTAATACCGCCCGTACTTCCTATGACAACCTGATGCGGCTGACCGGCATGGCACAGAAATACCTGCAACGGCATGCGGCACCCGCCATCGCGCCGGCCAGGATCCCCGCCGATCCCGTACGGGCGGAACGACTGCGAGCCGAAGCCTCGACAATCGCCGGTTTTCCGCTGGCGATACACATCGTCAGCACGCCTGCCGCTCTGGCTTTTGCCCAGCGTAAAGATCTTGCCGCAGTTTCCCAGCAGGGACCACCGACGCCGCAGCACGCGATTTTCACCAAACGGGTGCCGCTGATCAATGACGACGTCGCCGCCTATGGCGCACATTACCGCGAGTACCTGTCGCGCACCCTCGGAGCGGCGGCCGAAGGTCGCATTGATGCCGCGCCGCGCATCGCGCTCGATCCCGGACTGGGACTGTGCGCATTCGGCGTCAATGATCACTACGCTGCAATTGCAGCTGAAATTTACCAGCACGACATCGACATCATCACCCACGCCTGCACCCATGGCGATTATCGCGCTGCAGGCGAACACGATATCGCGCGCGCTGAACTCGAATATGGCGGGTTCGAGCAACGCGTGCTGGCGCGCATGAACCACTGACATCAATACGCAAAAGGCTTAAACGTGGCTGCATTCCATACCCTGCGCTGGATCGAAGACTCCCTTGAATTGCTGGACCAGCGTTTCCTGCCGGATCGCTGTGACTATCCGCGATTCATCAGCGCAGCTGCAGTGGCTGGAGCGATCAGCGACTTGGTGGTGCGTGGTGCACCGGCGATCGGTTGTGCCGCAGCCTATGGCATTGCCGTCGAAGCACTGCGGTTGCGCAAGGAGGCGCCGGCACAGTTTGATGCGGGCCTCGAACTTGCTTTTGATGTGCTGCGTGCCAGTCGCCCGACTGCCGTGAACCTGATATGGGGGCTGGACCGCATGCGCGACTGCCTCGACGCTTTGGGTGGCACCGACAACAACGCCCGCGCTGCGGCACTGCTGGAGGCCGCGCGTCAGATCGCCACCGAGGATGTGCGCATCAACCACGCGATGGGCACCCATGGCGCGGCACTGCTGCCGGACGTGTGTTGCGTAATGACCCATTGCAATGCCGGTGCACTGGCTACCGCCGGCCATGGCACGGCCCTGGGCGTGGTCCGCTCAGCAGCCAGCGCCGGGAAAAAAATAGAAGTCATCGCCAATGAAACGCGGCCGTTCCTGCAGGGCGCACGGCTGACGGCCTGGGAATTGCAGCAGGACGGCATACCGGTCACGCTGATTGCAGACAGTGCAGCCGGACACCTGATGGGACGGCGGCGGATTGATGCGGTGATCGTCGGTGCCGACCGCGTGGCGGCGAACGGCGACGTGGCCAACAAGATCGGGACCTATATGATGGCAGTGCTGGCGCGCCGTCACGGCATCCCGTTTTATGTCGCCTGCCCGCTGTCGACGATAGACATGAATACGCCGTCAGGTGCCGACATTCCGAT
The DNA here is from genome assembly GCA_945863085.1 of Bordetella parapertussis. The sequence continues at coordinate 1,620 of CAMBCD010000324.1, read as the reverse complement.
CGAGGAGCGGAGCACAGATGAAGTTGCAGGGTACCGCGATGTGCGCTGGGCGCCAAAGGGCACGCGTATTGCCAATCCGGTGTTTGATGTCACGCCGGCGGAACTGGTAAGCGCGCTGATTACCGAAAGGGGCGTGCTGCATGCCCCCGGCAGCGCAAATCTGAAAAGTCTCTTCGGTGGCTGAACGCCACACGTTGCTTCAGATCGTCAGACCGCCGCTGACTTCGATCACGGCGCCGTTGATATAGCTTGCTTCATCAGAGGCAAGGAAGGCAAAGGTATTGGCGATTTCTTCGGGTGTGCCAAGGCGGCCCATCGGCACTTTTTCTTCAAGCGCACGCAGCACGCGGTCAGGCATGGATTTGAGGATGTCGGTGGCGATGAAACCCGGACAGATGGCATTGGCGCGTATGCCTTTGCGGCCCAGTTCGCGTGCCCAGGTCTTCATCATGCCGATCACGGCGAATTTGCTGGCGGCGTAATTGGTCTGGCCAAAATTGCCATACAGGCCGACGATCGATGACGCGTTGAGGATGACGCCCGATTCCTGGCTCAGCATGGTTTGAACCACGGCTTTGGTGCAGTTGAAAACGCCTTTGAGATTGATGTCGATGACCTTGTCGAACTGGTCTTCGGTCATGTTCTTGAGTTGGGCATCCATGACGATGCCGGCGTTGTTGACCAGGCAATCCACCCGGCCCCATTTGTCGAGCGTGGCTTTGACCATGGCTTCGAGTGATTTCATGTCCCGCACATCCGCGACGCAGCCGATGGCCTCGGCACCGGTTTCCTTGCACAGGGCGACGGTTTGATCGATCCACTCCGGGCTGAGGTCGCAAACCACGACTCTGGCGCCTTCCCGCGCAAACTTCACGGCAGTTGCTTGCCCGATGCCCCTGCCAGCACCGGTGATGATGGCTACCTTGTCTTTGAGTCGCATGTATCGCCTTTAGTATTGACCGCCGTGGGTGGCGATTGCGGCGCACAATTTAGCCCATTCTGGCGCGATGCACAATGATTGCGCATGAAATCATCAAGTAATTGATTTTAAACAATATTTTTGCATTAAATAGAGGCATTACTGGTATCAGACAAGCCCATGACGCGCCGCATGCAAAACGGCAAAATCAGCGTAACCGATTGTTTATGCGGATATTTCCACCGGGATTCCGACAGGAACACGATCGAACAGGTCGAGGACGTCGTGATTGCGCATACGGATGCAGCCGATGGAACCTGGCACCCCCATGGGCACGGAGTCCGGACTGCCGTGGATATAGAGATAGCGGCGCATGGTATCGACATTACCCAAGCGGTTATGGCCGACTTCGCAGCCCGACAGCCAGAGGATGCGGGTCAGCATCCAGTCGCGCCCGGGAAAAGCTTCGCCCAGTGCCGGCGGATAGATTTCTCCCGTCGGACGGCGACCGATAAACACCGTATTTTCCGGCTCGCCGGCGCCGATTTTGGCGCGCACGATATGGCGGCCCAGGGGCGTGCAGAAGCTGCCTTTGAGCTGCCCCGTGCCTTTCACTGCGCTGGAAATCGCATAACTTTGCAGCAAGCCCCCCTGATCGTCGTACAGATCAAGAATCTGCGATTTGATATTGATGGTGATTT
>CAMBCD010000323.1 GCA_945863085.1 Bordetella parapertussis | reverse complement strand
CATGCGCCGCACACTGTCTTTCTTGTTATGAACACAAACGCAACGCACCCGACGGCTGCCACCGTCTGTCCTGTCGAAATGGGGGTGGCGAGCCTAACCCCCGGCACTCGCATTAAATAGCTGTGGCTGCTTCCTTCCGGACCTGACCAGGTTCACTACCATGCGATGCGGGGAGGCCCGCCGTAAGAAAGCCGTAAGTATGCACGTGAATCCGGATAAACGCCACGACGGCACGGCCGGCGCGACTTTACAAGACCGGGGCGTTAATGATTTTATAGCGCATAAACCGGTGCATCGGTCCCGTGGCGCCAGAGGGCGACACCGTCATCGATGACAGCGGTCCGTCGTCACCGAAATAACAGCCATCGGAGGAGCATCATGTCCACCCCAGCATCCGGAACCATTGAATCGGTCCTGCAGGAAACACGCTTGTTTCCGCCGGATGCAAAAATGGTCGCGCAGGCGAACATTTCCGGCATGGACGCGTACCGCGCCCTGTGCGCTGCCGCCGAAAAAGACTACACCGGCTTCTGGGCCGATCTCGCGCGCAAGCACCTGCTGTGGAAAAAACCGTTCACCCAGGCATTCGACGATTCCAAGGCGCCGTTTTTCCGCTGGTTCGCCGACGGCACGCTGAACGCATCGTATAACTGCCTCGACCGCCACCTGCCGACCCAGCCCGACAAAACCGCGGTCATTTTCGAAGCCGATGACGGCAAGATCACCCGGGCCAGTTACCGCGACCTCCACCGCCGCACCTGCATGATGGCCAACGGCCTCAAATCGCGCGGCATCAAAAAAGGCGACCGCGTCATCATCTACATGCCGATGTCGATCGAAGCCATCGTTGCCATGCAGGCCTGCGCGCGCATCGGCGCCATCCATTCGGTGGTGTTCGGCGGTTTTTCCGCGAAAAGCCTGCAGGAGCGCATCATCGATGCCGGGGCCGTGGCGGTGCTGACCGCCGACGAACAGATGCGCGGCGGCAAGGCGATCGCGCTGAAGACCGCAGTGGATGACGGCATCGCCCTCGGCGGCTGTGAATCGATCAAGACCGTGGTCGTCTACCAACGCACCGGCGGCAAGGTCAACTGGAACGCAAAAATCGATGTCTGGCTGCACGATCTGGTCAAAGGCCAGGCCGAGACCTGCGAACCGGAATGGGTGGACGCCGAACATCCGCTGTTCATCCTCTACACCTCCGGCTCCACAGGCAAACCCAAGGGCATCCAGCACTCCACCGGCGGCTACCTGCTGTGGACCATCCTGACGATGAAGTGGACCTTCGACCATAAACCGGCCGATGTCTTCTGGTGCACGGCCGACGTCGGCTGGGTCACGGGACATTCCTATGTCTGTTACGGCCCTCTGGCCTGCGGCGGCACCGAAGTCGTGTTCGAGGGAGTGCCGACCTACCCGGACGCCGGCCGTTTCTGGAAAATGATCCAGGACCACAAGGTCACGGTGTTCTACACTGCACCGACCGCCATCCGTTCACTGATCAAGGCCGGCGGCGACCTGCCGAAAAAATACGATCTCACCAGCCTGCGCATCCTCGGCACCGTCGGTGAACCAATCAACCCCGAAGCCTGGATGTGGTACCACGAAACCGTCGGCGGCACCCGTTGCCCCATTGTCGATACCTGGTGGCAAACGGAGACCGGCGGCCACATGATCACCCCGCTGCCCGGCGCCACACCCACAAAACCCGGCTCGGCCACGCTGCCGCTGCCCGGCATCATCGCCGACATCGTCGATGAAACCGGCCATTCGGTGGGCAAGGGCAAAGGCGGCATCCTGGTGATCAAAAAACCCTGGCCTTCGATGCTGCGCACCATCTGGGGTGATCCGGAGCGTTTCAAGACGACTTATTTCCCCGAGGATTTCCAGGGCAGGTATTACCTCGCCGGCGACGGCGCGACCTACGACGAGGACGGCTACATCCGCATCATGGGCCGCATTGACGACGTGCTGAATGTCTCCGGCCACCGCCTCGGCACCATGGAAATCGAATCGGCGCTGGTCGCCAACAGTGCGCTGGTTGCCGAAGCGGCGGTGGTCGGCCGCCCCGACGACCTGACCGGCGAGGCAGTGGTCGCCTTCGTCGTCCTGAAGCAGGCACGCCCCGAAGGGGATGCCGCGAAAAAAATCATCAAGGAACTGCAGGACTGGGTGGGCAAGGAAATCGGCCCGATCGCCAAGCCCCGCGATATCCGCTTCGGCGACAACCTGCCCAAAACCCGCTCCGGAAAAATCATGCGCCGGCTGCTGCGCTCGATCGCCAAGGGCGAGGACATCGTGCAGGACGTTTCCACGCTGGAGAATCCGGCGATCCTCGACCAGCTTAAACAAGCCCCGAAATAAGCCGACCGCGCGGACGACCACCGCCCGCCCGAGCCAACCATGATCGGTCCCACCCTCAAAGGACAACGCCTGGTGGCATTGTTCCTGCTCGGCTGCCTGCTGTTCAACTTTCCGCTGCTGGCGCTGTTCACCGGAAACACGCGGATCTGGGGAGTACCGCTGATCTACATCTACGTGTTTGCTGCTTGGATTGCCATCATCGCGCTGATGGCGCTGATCATCGAACGCAGGGACCATTAACAGCATGCTGTCCGGCGCGCTGATCGTCGTTCTGTCCTTCGCCTATGTCGGCATGTTATTCGCCATCGCGTACTGGGGCGACAAACGCGCCGATGCCGGGCGCAGCATCATCGCCAATCCGTATATCTACACGCTGTCCCTCGCGGTCTATTGCACGTCGTGGACCTTCTACGGAAGCGTCGGCCGCGCAGCGACCACCGGCATCGGTTTCCTGCCGATCTATCTCGGACCGACGCTGATGGCTGCGTTGTGGTGGTATGTGCTGCTGAAAATGATCCGCATCAGCAAGGCGCACCGCATCACCTCCATTGCCGACTTCGTCGCCTCCCGTTACGGCAAAAGCCATCTGCTGGGCGGACTGGTCACCGTCATCGCCGTGCTCGGCATCGTGCCCTACATCGCACTGCAGCTGAAGGCGATCTCGGCCAGTTTTTCGACCATGCTGCAGTACCCGAATGCCGTGGCCTCCACCGCCTCGCTGCCTTTCCTGCAGGACAACACTTTCTACATCGCGATGCTGCTGGCGGCGTTCACCATACTGTTCGGCACCCGGCACCTTGATGCCACCGAACGCCATGAAGGCCTGGTCGCCGCCATTGCTTTCGAGTCCATTGTCAAACTGGTCGCCTTCATCGCCGTCGGCGTGTTCGTCACCTGGGGCATGTTCGACGGTTTTGCCGATGTGTTCGCCAAGGCCGCCGCAGTGCCCGAATTGAATGCGCTGCTGGTCCAGGGCGGCGCGGCGGGCAACTACACGACCTGGGCGTCGCTGACGGTGCTGTCGATGCTGGCGATCATCCTGCTGCCACGCCAATTCCAGGTCGCGGTCGTCGAAAACGTCAACGAACGCCATCTGAACAAGGCGATCTGGCTGTTTCCGCTGTACCTGTTCGCGATCAACATTTTTGTCCTCCCGATTGCGCTCGGCGGACTGATGCATTTCCCTGCCGGCACCGTCGATGCCGATACCTTTGTGCTGACACTGCCGATGTCGGAACACAAAACCTGGCTGGCACTGCTGGCCTTTGTCGGCGGCCTTTCTGCGGCGACCGGCATGGTCATTGTCGAAACCATCGCGCTGTCGACCAT
>CAMBCD010000322.1 GCA_945863085.1 Bordetella parapertussis | reverse complement strand
GGGCGCTCCTTCAATCAATCTCTGCGCAAACGGATTTTCGTTTGCGCCCGCAATCACCCTTCCCCCTCGGGGGGAAGGGGCGGGGATGAGGGCTTTTTCTAGCCGCCTTTGTACTTCGCTTCCATCTCGTCCAGCACCTTCATGCCCATCAGGTCATTCAATTCCTCGAACCCGACCTGCAGATCCGTGCGCTCGACCACCTTGTTCTGGCCAACCACCTCGTTCTTGAACACTTCCAGTGCATTCATCATGCCGCGCAGCGCGGCAGTGGTCAGCAGACGGGGATAACTCACTGCGGCGACACCGATGTCCTGCAGCTGTTTCGGGCTCATCAGCGGCGTGGTCTTGCGCGGCCGCATGCCGAGACCCATGTTGACGATCAAGGGTTTCGGCACATTCTTCGCGACCTTGGCGATGTCTTCTTTCGACAGCAGTGCATCGGCATACATCACGTCTGCGCCGGCTTCGGCATACATATTGAGACGGCGGATCGCCTCATCCACGCCATGCGGCCCGGCAGCATCGGTGCGCGACACAATCACAAAGTCATTGTCGCGGCGCGCATCCACCGCAGCCTTGACCTTCTGCACCATTTCCTCGGCGGGGATGCAGGACTTGCCGGCCATGTGACCGCAACGCTTGGGCCACACCTGGTCCTCGATCATCAGCGCCGCCATGCCGGCCTTTTCAAAAGCGCGCACGACGAAGTGCACGGTCATCGCGTTGCCGTAGCCGGTGTCGGCATCGGCACGCAGCAGCAGGTCGGTGCAATCGGCGAGCCGCCGCGCGTTGTTCAGGTTCTCTTCGAAGGTCATCACGCCGCGGTCGGCCCAGCCCATGCGGCTTTCCGACACACCGGCGCCGGAGATCGATGCGGTCTTGAATCCGGCCTGCTCCACCAGACGTACGCTGTAGCCGTCATAAACACCGGGCTGGATCAGTATCTCTTTCCTGTGGATCAGTTCCTTGAACTGTGCGCCCTTGCTTTTCATATGCCCTCCCTGTTGGATGAGTTTTGTTGGAGTTGGAAGCTGCTGATGTTCACACCCTGCCGTTGTTTCTGGGAAACGGCACATAGGGATAATCCGTGGCAGCGGGGCTGGCACGCATCTGCAGCCGGCTTTGCAGCGCACTGCGGACATGATTGCGCATGGCCTTCTCGGCCCGGCGCGAATCACGCTTCTTGATTGCGGCCAGTATTTCACGGTGCTCGCGCAGCAGAGTTACCGGGCGATTCGGCATCACGGTAACCACGCTGCCTAACAGGAACAGGGTTTCGCGCAATTTTCGCATGGTTTTGATCAGGTAACGGTTGCGCGCAGCCTGGTGAATCAAGTCGGTGATGCGCCGCTGGTATTCGATCAGGACTTCAGGGTCCTTTTTCCGTGCACTTTCGTCAATCAACTGTTCCAGTTGGCGGACCTCAAAATCACTGGCGTGACGTGCCGCCATCGCTGCAGCAGCACCCTCCAGCACTTCGCGCAATGCATACAGTTCGGTCACAGCCTGGTCATCCAGCTTGGCCACTACCGCGCCACGATGCCGTTCATGCACAAGATAACCTTCCGCCTCAAGCCTGCGCATCGCGTCGCGAACGGGCGTGCGACTGATTTTCAGCCACTCGGTGACATGCTGTTCGCGGATCGGTTCGCCAGGACGAAAATCGCCACGACGTATGCCCTCCAGCAGGCCGTTGTAGGCGATCTCGCCGAGTCCGGCTGAGAGGGTAGGCGTTTTCCGCGCGGGGCCGGATTTTGCAGAAGTACGTTTGGGGGGCATTGGTATCAGGTTGCCTGCGGCACCGGTTCGGCGCTGCAGTTTGCGTAATTGTATACAATAATATACAATCTGGCGACAAATACTTTTCATTACTGGCGCCACGGCGCCAGTACGCCGGCGATCACCACGTCCATTCCGCTTCACTACAGGAGACCAGCATGCCCAGACCGCCATCCGCTACCAGTCGCCTGCGCGCACTGCTCAGCGCAGGCCACACACTGGTCAAACCCGGCGCCTATAACGCGCTGTCAGCCAAAATCATCGAAAAAGCCGGCTTTCAGTGCTGTGGCGTCACGGGTTACGGCGTTTCGGCCTCGCTGCTCGGCAAACCCGATGTCGGCCTGATCACACTGGATGAAATCGTGATGATCACGCGTTACATCGCCCGCGCCGTAAAAATCCCGGTAATTGCCGATGCCGACACCGGCTTTGGCAATGCAATCAACGTGATGCGCACCGTCGAGGACTTCATCACTGCCGGTGCCGCCGCAATCCACATCGAAGACCAGGTAGCGCCCAAACGCTGCGGCCATGTCGCCGGCAAACAGATCATCCCGCTGGAGGAAATGACCGGCAAATTGCGCGCCGCAGACCGTGTGCGCCGCGATCTGGATCCTGACTTTGTGCTGATCGCACGTTGTGACGCGCGCGGTGTGGCTGGCGGCAGCGTCGACGAACTGATCCGCCGCGCCAATGCCTATATCGATGCCGGTGCCGACATGATTTTCCCCGAAGCACTGACCTCGGAAGCGGAGCTCGAGCGCTGCGCCAAGGAAATCAAGGGCCCGCTGCATTTCAATCGTACCGGTGTATCACCACGTCTGCATGTGTCTCGGCTGAATGAACTCGGCATCGCGATGGTGTCCAATGCCACGGGTTCGCTGCGTTCATCCACCGTTGCGATGGTCGATTACTTCGCCGAATTTGCCAAAGACGATGTCGAAGCCGTCAAACGATTCGAAGCAAGGACGAAGGACCATCCCGCAGGCAATATGCATGCTTTCATCGGGTTTTCCGATATCAAGAAACTGGAGGAAGAGTTTTTGCCCAGTGCCGAAGTACTGGCCAAATACGAAGACTCGGTCGGTTTCCAGCCCTAAGATTTCCAAGCCCGGACTTACCAACCACAAATCCAACCAGGTCGCCGGCACAGGCGATCGTACATTACGAGGAGTACAGACTCATGCATTCAACATTCATCCGCAGCATCATCGCCGCCGTCGCGATGGCAAGCGCTTCCGCCGCGCTGGCACAGAATTACCCGACCAAACCGATCCGCATCGTCGTCGTCAGCACTCCCGGCGGCAGCGTCGACACCATGGCGCGCACGGTCGGGCCCAAACTCGCCGAACGCTGGGGCCAGCAGGTACTGGTCGACAACCGGCCCGGTGCCGGTGGTGCGATTGCCGCTGAAATCGTCGCGAAATCCGCACCCGACGGCTACACGCTGATCATGGGCACTGTCGCCTCCTTCGCCACCAATGTCAGCCTGCGCAAATCGCTGCCCTACGATCCGGTCAAGGATTTTTCCCCGATCACACTGGTTGCGACACAAAACCTGATGCTGCTGGTCCATCCGTCAGTGCCGGCAAAATCGGTCAGGGAACTGACGGCCATCGCAAAAAAACAGCCCGGCACATTGTCATTTGCCTCGGCGGGCAACGGCACCGGCGGTCATCTGTCGGGGGAGTTATACAAGATGCTTGCCAGCGTCGACCTGCTGCACGTGCCTTACAAGGGCGTACAGCCGGCGCTGATCGACGTCGTCAGCGGCCAGGTATCGATGACCTTCGCCAGCATCATTTCCGCGATGCCGCAGGTCAAGAACAAGCGGCTGCGCCCGCTGGCGGTGACCGGCGCACAGCGCTCTCCGGCGGCGAAGGAACTGCCGACGATGATCGAGGCCGGCGTCAAG
>CAMBCD010000321.1 GCA_945863085.1 Bordetella parapertussis | reverse complement strand
CGGAACCAGATGAAGGTCGAGACCACAAAAAATGCCTTCAGGATCAGCCAGCCGAAGCTCGAAGCGCCGAGCACACCCCAGGATGCCGGGAACGGCGACAACCAGCCGCCGAGGAACAGGATCGCGGTCAGCATCGAGATCAAGATCATGTTCGCGTATTCGGCGAGGAAAAACACCGCGAAGGTCATGCCCGAATATTCGACGTGGAAGCCGGCGACGATTTCCGATTCACCCTCGGCGACGTCGAAAGGCGCGCGGTTGGTTTCGGCGACGCCGGAAATCACATAAGTCAGGAACAGCGGAAACAGCGGAATCCAGAACCAGCTGAACAGCCCTGCCCCGCCCTGCTGCGCCTTGACGATTTCACCGAGGTTCAGGCTCTGCGCCGCCATCAGCACGCCGACCAGCGCGAAACCCATCGCAATTTCATAGGACACGATCTGCGCGGCGGAACGCAGCGCGCCGAGGAAGGCATATTTGGAATTTGACGCCCAGCCGGCGATGATCACGCCGTAGACGCCGAGCGAAGTCATGGCCAGCAGGTAGAGCAGGCTGGCGTCGATGTTGGACAGCACCAGCTCCGGCGAAAACGGCACCACGGCCCAGGCCGCAAGCGCCGGCATGATCGCCATGATGGGGGCCAGCACAAACAGGAATTTGTTGGAGCCCGTCGGGACGATGATTTCCTTGACCAGCAGTTTCAGGCCGTCGGCAATCGGTTGCGCCCAGCCGCCGAGCCATGACAAACCAAAGAACGTGGTGCGGTTCGGGCCGATGCGGATCTGCATGAAACCGATGAGTTTGCGTTCCCACAAAGTCAGGTAGGCCACGCACAGCATCAGCGGCACAACGATGACCATGATTTTCACCACCGTCCACACCACGGGCCACAAGGGACCAAGCAGTGTTTGCGGATAGCTGAGCAGCGAGTCGAGCATTACGCGGTCGCCTTCTGTGTCTGTGCCACGCGTTCAACTGTCAGCGCCGCATCCGATGCGCCGAGTGCTGCGGTTTCGCAGCGCGCCAGTGCGACACGCACGCAGTTCGCCGGCAACCGGTCGTCGATGGCGTAAGGCAGGGTCACTTCCCCGCCGTCCTGCATCACACGCACAAAATCACCGTCACGCAATGCGAGCTGATCGGCCAGCGCACGATTCATCAGCGCCACCGGCGCCTGCGCATCGCGGGTTTTTTGCAGGCTGGGCGCGCGGCGCGCCAGTGCATCTGCAGCGTAGATCGGCACTTCGGCGATGCGGGAAAGACCCGTCGCGGCGGCAGTCAGTGAACCAAGGGTATATTGCAACTTATTGTTTTTATTGAATATTTCAGCCTTTCCGTGCAGGGCTTCGCGTTGCGCATCATCGGCGCCGTCGTGTTCGAAGCCGGTGAGGCTCAACAGATTGCCGAGCACGCGCAGCACTTTCCACGCCGGACGCGTTTCACCCAGCGGTTTCACCACGCCGTTGAAAGTCTGCACACGGCCTTCGGTGCTGATGTAGGTCCCGGCAGTTTCGGTGAACGGGGCGATCGGCAGCAACACATGCGCGTATTCGGTGGCGCCGTGCTGGAAGGGGCTCATTGCCACCACCAGCTCGGCTTGCTTCAGCGCAGCCATCGCCTGCCGCGGATTGTGCATATCGAGTTCGGGCTCAACGCCGAGCAGCAGGTACGCCTTCAGCGGCGCTTCGATCATTTGCCTGGCGTTTTTGCCTGCCGCTTTACCAAAGGGCACACAGCCGGCCACATAACCGCCGACGCTGTTTGCTGCCGCGCCGAGGAAACCGAAGGGGCAAGCGAGAATTTCAGCCAGGGCCTGCGCCAGTGCATGCAAGGCGCCGGCAGCGGGATGCTGTTCGGCGAAGTTGCCGAGGAACACGCCGGCCTTTTCACCCTTATTTTCACCTGACACCAGGCTTTCAGCGATACGTTTGGCGGCATCCGTCACCGTCACCCCGGCAACTGCGCCGCGCACCGCTTCCGGCACCGCGATACCTTTGATTTCAGCCGCCGCCTTCACCACCTGCACCAGCATCTGCGGCAGCAGTGCCGGCGCAACGATGGCCTTGTTGGCGACGCGCATCAGCAGGTCGTCATCGGCGGCGTGGATCAGATTGAGCTGGGTCTGTTTTTTGGTCGACTGGCGCAGCCGGTGCGCGAGCAGCGGATGGTCCTTGCGCAGCGTCGAGCCCACAACCAGAACGCGATCCAGCGCGGCAAAGTCGGCAATGTTCATGCCCAGCCAGGGAATGCCGGCCAGTTTGCCATCGGCAATAAAATCGGCCTGGCGCAGGCGGAAATCGACATTGCCCGAGCCATAACCGCGCAGCAGTTTTTGCAGAAGGTGCAGTTCTTCCAGCGTCTGGTGCGGCGTCGCCAGCGCGCCGATGGCTTCGGCACCGTGTGCGGCCTTGATGCGCTTCAGTTCGGATGCAATGAATTCCAGCGCCACCGGCCATTCGACTTCCTGCCAGCTGCCGCCCTGCTTCAGCATCGGCTTTGCCAGGCGTTTGTCCGAATTCAGTGCTTCGTAGGAGAAACGGTCCTTGTCCGACAGCCAGCACTCGTTGACGGCTTCGTTGTCGCGCGGCAAGGCGCGCATCACGCGGTTCTGCTTCATCTGCAACGTCAGGTTGGAACCGAGGCCGCAGTGCGGGCTGACCGAAGGTTTGCGCGTCAGCTCCCAGGTACGGGCGCTGTAACGGAAGGGTTTCGAAGTCAGCGCACCGACCGGGCACAGGTCAATGACATTGCCTGACAGCTCCGAGTCGACGGTTTTACCGACAAAGGTGATGATTTCCGAATGTTCGCCGCGGCCGATCATGCCCAGCTCCATGATGCCGGCGATTTCCTGGCCAAAACGCACACAGCGCGTGCAATGGATGCAGCGCGTCATGTCGGTGGAGATCAACGGGCCCAGGTTCTTGTTGGCAACAACGCGTTTGTCTTCCTCGTAACGCGAGCCGCTGCCGCCGTAACCCACTGCGAGATCCTGCAGCTGGCATTCGCCGCCCTGGTCGCAGATCGGGCAGTCGAGCGGATGGTTGATCAGCAGGAATTCCATGACGCCCTTCTGGGCGTTCACGGCTGTGTCCGAATGCGTCCACACCTTCATGCCGTTGGTGACCGGGGTCGCGCAGGCGGGCAGCGGTTTCGGCGCCTTCTCCACCTGCACCAGGCACATGCGGCAGTTGGCGGCGATCGACAGTTTCTTGTGATAACAGAAGTGCGGCACATAGATGCCGGCCTTGTTGGCAGCATCCATCACGGTGCTGCCTTCGGGCACTTCCATCAATTTACCGTCGAGTTCGAGTTCCAGCATGGCTTCGGCCTAGATGTATGGTGCGACCAGGCACTTCTTGTGGTCGATGTGGTATTGGAATTCGTCGCGGAAATTCTTGATGAAAGCACGCACCGGCATTGCCGCCGCATCACCCAGCGCGCAGATGGTGCGGCCCTGGATGTTGTCGGCCACCTTGTTCAGCATGTCGAGGTCTTCGGGCCGGCCCTGGCCGTGCTCGATGCGATGGACCATCCGGTACAACCAGCCGGTGCCTTCGCGGCAGGGTGTGCCCTGGCCGCAGGATTCTTCGTAATAGAAGTAGGACAGGCGCAGCAGCGACTTCACCATGCAGCGCGTCTCGTCCATCACGATCACCGCACCGGAGCCGAGCATCGAACCCGCCTTGGCAATCGAGTCGTAATCCATGTCGG
>CAMBCD010000320.1 GCA_945863085.1 Bordetella parapertussis | reverse complement strand
GTTCAGGCTGCGACAGCATACCGCGTGTGCGGCGGCAGGCTCAGTGCATCGGGGGCTTCGTACGGGCGGTGGCCTTCAACCTGCGCCGCGTACAACACGCGCCGGCTGTCGGAATTGAAGGCGTCGCGGCGATGCAGCGTGGCGCGGTTGTCCCACACCACGATGTCGCCCACCTGCCAGTGGTGCTCGTAGACAAAACGCGGATCGGTGGTGTGTTGCCACAGTTCATTGAGCAGGGCTTCGGATTCTTCCAGCGTGCAGCCGTTGACATAGGCGCTGTGGCGGCGGCCGAGGAAAATCATGTTGCGCCCGGTTTCCGGATGGGTGGAGATGATCGGGTGACTGGGGCCGGGAATGTCGCGGATGTCCATGTCCAGCGATGCGCCGGGCCGGATCTGCATCGCGGTGTCGACAATGTTGGCCTGCTTGATGCTCATGCCGGCAATGCGTTTTTTCATCACGGGCGACAAGGCATCGTACGCGGCGTAACAGTTCGAGAAATAGGTGTAACCACCGGCGGGCGGGATTTCCACGGCCAGCAGCATGCGCGCCGCGGTGGGTTCTTCCTTGAACGAAAAATCCGAGTGCCACACCACTTCGCCGTCACCGAGGATGCCGACGGGTTTGCCGTTTTCGCGGACATTGGTCACCACCGTCACTTCCGGCGGCAGGTTGAACACCTTGTTCGCCGTGCGCTCCTCCAGGCTCCGCTTGTGCAGGTTGGATGAGGTTACCGGCGTGCCGAAACGTTTGACCAGGGTGACCAGGTCCTGTGCCGCGAATTTCTGGCCGCGGAATACCAGCAGCAGGTGGTCCAGCCAGATGTCATGCAACTGCCTGAAGGTGGCATCGTCGATCCTGGTGAGATCAACGCCCCGCACTTCGGCGCCAAGGGCGGCCTTGGACGGGACAACGTCTATGGGGGCATGTTTTTGCGCGGTGGCGGCGGCAGTGGACATGATAATCAGTTCCTCCTGGGCAACATGGATTGCGTGATTGATAACAAGGCAGGCGGGATCGTGTCGCGCCTACTCTCCGGAATACACTTTCAGATAACTTGATCGCCCGCCGTCCGCGGCGATGGTGGTGCCGGTCAGCATGCGCGACTCGTCGGAGGCGAGGAATACGGCGATGGATGCGATGTCCTCGGGTTCACCCTTGGAAAACGGATACAGCTTCTGGAACGTGGCCCGTTCGCGTGCAGCCGCGTTGGGCTTTTCGGTGTATTCCTTGTTTTCGTAACGGCTGATCTGACGCTCGGTGCGGATCGAGCCCGGCGCAATCGCATTGGCACGGATGTTGTATTGGACGTACTGCGCTGCCAGGGTTTTGGTGAAGGAAATGATGCCGCCCTTGGTCGCGGCATAGGCCGGCTTGATCGAACCGACCAGGCCGAGGTGCGAGGTCACGTTGATGATCGAACCGCCACCTGCTTTCATCAGGTGCGGGATGCCGTGGCGGCAGGTCAGGAAAGGGTGCAGCAGGTTCAGCGCGATGGTCTTGTGCCAGACGTCAAGATCCATCTCGTGCACCGGATGGTCTTCCTGCGAAGAGCCGCCTGCGCAGTTGAAAATGACGTCCAGCCGGCCGAAATGTTTGACGGTTTTCGCAACCGCTTCACGCACGCTGTTGTCATCGGTGACGTCGGTATGGACAAACAGCGCCTCACCGCCCGCGTCGCGGATCTGCTTTTCCGCGCCCGCACCGGCTTCTGCGTTGAGCTCGAACAGCGCAACCTTCGCGCCTTCGCGCACGCAGGCCTGCGCCGTCGCCTTGGCGATGCCGGCGCCGGCGCCGGTCAGGAACACCACCTTGCCTTCGAGTCTTTTCAAAATTTACCTTTAAAATCAAATACTTATAAAAATAGCCCGGCCACAGCACAGCCCTTCGGACGAGCTGTGAATGTAATTAAACCCGGTATAACTCACAAGACTATTGAGTTATACAAGCATAGCTTTCAAGTCTACTGGCGCCGACGGGGGATACAGCAAAGTCTGATGATTTCGGTCACGTCAGCCACCCGTTCCAGCTGCCACAAGGCCGCCAGTAATCGCCTCACCCGCGCCTTCGGCAGCACACTGCCGGCGAGCTCGCGGAATTTCCGCTCGAGTTGTGCATCGGTCACCGGGTTGTCCGGACTGCCGGTGGCATGCGCCACATGTTCGGTATACGAACGCCCGTCATGCAATGTCAGGGTCAGTTCGCACTGGTCCTGGGCAATGGATTCATCCGCCTCGACCACAATTTTGCTGCGTAATGCGACCACCAGCGGATCCCGCACCCGCGCATCGGTGAATTGCGCGGGGAAACAAACACCGTCGACCAGCGCCATGGTCATCGCGTGCTGGAACGACAGCCGGCCTTCAAGGCCTGTTTGCGGATCCGGGCGGCTTTCCAGCTTGATGGTCAGCGGATTGACGCGGCCGCGTATGCTGGCGACCTGTTCCGGTGACACGCCGGGTTTACGGCGGAAATTCAGCATCGCATCGATCAGCGGATGGCTGAGGATCGCGGAAGCGTAAGGCTTGGGTGCGTTGTTCATCACTTCCCAGTGCTCCAGCAAGCCATCGGTGATGCAATTCGCATCGCCGTCAGCGGGTGCGAATGCCGCGATGAAACCGTGGCGGCCTTCGATGATGGTGCTGGCGCTGGTGAAGCCCTGCTGCGCCAGCAGCACGGCCAGCACACCGGACTGCGCCGCACGCGCCGGATGAAAAGCCTTGGTCATGGTGCCGAAGGTTTCGCGCAGGCCCGAGGCCTGGGTACCGGCAAGGCTTAAGGCAATGGCCATGGTGTCGGCGTCCAGCCCGAGCAAACGTCCCGCTGCAGCTGCGCTGCCGAACACACCCGCTGTTCCGGTCATGTGCCACACCGCGCCGTGGCGCACGCCCTGGATCGCCAGCGCGGCACGACAGGTCGCTTCGAGGCCAAGGATGCTGGCGATCAGAAAATCCTGTCCGTTGCGCTTCCCCTGCTCGGCCAGCGCCAGCGCTGCGGGTATGGTCGGCGCAGAGGGATGCAGCACCGTGGGGAAAAACGTATCGTCGTAATCGTCGAGGTGGACCAGCAGGCCGTTGGCCAGCGCTGCATTCTGCAGACTGGTCTTGAAGCTGCCGCCGAGCACTGACGCATGTTTGGCGCCGCCCTCTGCCGTCAGCACCCTGAGCAGCATCTGCAGTGCCGGGTCCTGTGTCGCGTGCAGCGCCACCGCGATGGTATTGATGATGCAGCGTTTGCCCTGGTGCAGCACAGCCTCGGGAATACGCGCAGCAGGCGTTTCCGCCACGAAGCGCGCGAGACCCGCAGTGGCTGCTGCAGTGTTCACGATCAATCGGTCTTCATGCCGGCTGCCTTCACCACCGGGGCCCACTTGGTGATTTCCGCCTGGATGAATCTGGTCGCCTCTTCCGGAGAGTTGCCGACGGCATCAAGACCCAGCGCAGCCAGTCGCTCCTTGAACGCCGTCGACTGCAATGCCTTGACCGCTTCACCGTTGACCCTGGTGATGATGTCGCGCGGTGTGCCTGCGGGCGCCATCATGATGAAAAAGCCGGTGACCACGAAGCCGGGCACCGTCGATTCGGCGATGGTCGGGACGTCGGGCGTGACACCGGAGCGCTTTTCACCGGTGGACGCGATGGCGCGCAGTTTTCCTGACCGCACATACGGAATTGCCGAGGCCACATTGCTGAACATGAAATCGATTTCGCC
>CAMBCD010000319.1 GCA_945863085.1 Bordetella parapertussis | reverse complement strand
CGACCGCATGGTGCAGAACGGCGCGATTCCGATCGGCAGTACGCCGGAAGAACTGTGGGACTTTGCGCGCAAGCAGATCGAAAAATGGGGCAAGGTCATCAAGGCTGCAGGCATTACCCCGAACTAAGCCTTTCACTCATCACTTTCTCTCGACCGGAGCATTCACCGTGGCAAATAACACTGGCCCTCTCTCCCGTTTCACCGTCCTCGACCTCACCCGCGCCCGCTCCGGCCCCACCGCCGTGCGCCAGCTCGCCGACTGGGGCGCCAAAGTCATCAAGGTCGAGGAACTCGGCGAACAGGATGGCGACGGCAGCCCCTTCGACAAACGTCACGGCCCGGATTTCCAGAACCTGCATCGCAACAAACGCAGCATCACGCTGAACCTCAAATCGCCCGAGGGCGTGGCGGTGTTCAAAAAAATGGCCGCCACCGCGGACGTCATCGTCGAGAACTACCGGCCGAAAGTAAAAGACCGGCTCGGCATCGATTACGAATCCATCCGCAGGATCAACCCGCGCATTGTCTACGGCAGCATCAGCGGCTTCGGCCAAGACGGCCCCTACGCCGACCGACCGGGGCTCGACCAAGTCGCACAGGGCATGAGCGGCCTGATGTCGGTCACCGGCCTGCCGGGCCAAGGGCCGGTGCGCGCCGGCATCGCCATCGGCGACTCCAGCGCCGGCATGTTCCTCGCCTTCGGCATCGTCACTGCATTGCTCGACCGCGAACACACGGGCGTCGGGCAATGGGTGCATACCTCGCTGCTGCAGGCCTTGATCGCGATGACCGATTTCCAGGCCGCACGCTGGACCGTCGCCCAGGAAGTCGCCAGCCAGGCCGGCAACAACCACCCCACCGCGATTCCCACCGGCACTTACAAAACCGCCGACGGCCATATCAACATCGCCGGCAGCGGCAACCTGTTCGAACGCCTGTGCAAGGCCGTCGGCCTGCCCGACATCCCGAAAAACCCGGACTATTCGTCATCCAAGATTCGCTCCAAAAACCGCGAAGCGCTGAACAAGGTGATCGCCGAACAGATCGAAAAACGCACTTCCGCTGAATGGATCGCCTCACTCAACGCCGCCGGCGTGCCCTGCGGCCCGATTTACAAAATGAATGAAGTGTTTGCCGATCCGCAGGTGCAGCACTTGGGCATTGCAGCACCGGCGAAGCACTACAAGCTGGGTGACATCAAGGTGGTGAAGAACGGCATCAACTTTTCGAAGACGCCGTTTGCGGTGAGGAACGCGGCGCCGGATCGGGGGGCGGAGACGGATGAGATTTTGAAGGAGTATGGCTACAGCGATGCGCAGATCTCAACCCTGAGGACAGAGGGTATTACCAGTTAGGCTGAAACTTTATATACAGAATTCCGCAATAATTGTATTCCCCGATTTTTACAATGTAGACACCCCGACATCCCACAGCATCCAGTGCAGTAGACTGGAATCCTGTCGCTGTAACCGGTCTGTGCAGGCGCACTTACGGTTCACGACCCGGACTGGAGTTCACCCGTATGTCGAAAGTCGCTGTCATCGGAAACACCGCAAGGGCCATCGGTGCCGTCTGCGCTTCGGATTTCTCGCTGTCAGGCCACGCGGTGCGGTTTGCCATATTCCCCGAACAGAAGGAACAGTTGACCGCCCTGCGCAAGGTCGGCGGTTTCACCGTCGAGGGCGACGCCCGGCATCTCGTCTCCCAAAAAACCGGTTTTGCAAAACTCGACAGGATCTGCGACACGACGGCCGAGGCGCTGCAGGACGCCGAGGCCGTGATCATCGAAGTCGACATGCACCAACTCGAGGCCAAATTCGCGGCGATGATCCCCGAGTTCAAGCACGGCGCGGTGGTTCACATCCAGAGCCACGGCTACTGGCCCGCGGCGCGGCTGACCCCGCTGCTGCGCAAGGCCGGGCGTGACGATGTCACCGTGACCGAGGCGCCCGCGCCGACCCATGCGGCGCGTTATGAAGGCACGGTGGTGACGCCCAAGGGACTGCGCAAGGGCATTCGTATCGCGACCGTGCCGGCCTCGCGTGCGGCGCAGGCACTGGCGGCGCTGAAACCGCTGTTGCCCGATCTGGAAGCCGCCCCTTCGGTGCTGGTGACCGGTCTCGAAAACCTGAACCTGATCGTGCATCCGGCGATGGTGCTGCCAGCCATCGGCATGGCCGAACGCGCCAAACTCGAAGGCCGGAAAATGGGCTTCTACCAGGAAGGCGTCGTGCCTGCGGCCGGCGTGTTCGGCGACGCACTAGATGCCGAGCGTAAACGCGTGTGCGAAGCCTATGGCGTCGTGCACACGCCCATGGCCAAAGCCATCGAACAGTATTACGGCTACAAGAGCGGCACGTTCTACGAGGCCATGCAGAATCCCGTCTACAAATCGTTTCCGCCCTTTGTGCCGGATGTCTGGCGCACCTGGGTCGGCGACGACCTGCCCTTTGCCATCGTGCCCTGCGTGCAGCTCGGCGAGCAGGCCGGCATCGCCACACCACTGCATCGCGCCTTCGCCGAGATCTTTGGCACGCTGCTTGCTCTGGATCCCTGGACCTGCGGGCCCTCGCTGGCGGACATGGATCTTCAGGGCACGCCTGAAGCCGTCATGAAACGCTTACTCGGTTCAACCTGAAAGGAATACTCATGAAATCTGCCTGGATATCTGCCGCGGTGTTGACCTTGTTCAGCACCACCACCTTCGCACAGGACGCCGCCAGCTATCCCGCGCGGCCGATCCGCATGATCGTGCCCTTCGCGCCGGGCGGCGGCCTCGACATCACCACGCGCCTGATCGGGCAGAAGCTGACGGCCAAATGGGGCCAGAACGTCGTCGTCGACACACGCCCCGGCGCCGCCACCATCGTTGGCACCGAGATCGCATCAAAAGCCCCGCCCGACGGCTACACCCTGCTGATGATCACCACAACCTTCGCCATCAATCCCGGACTGCGGGCGCGCCTGCCCTATGATCCGTTCAAGGACTTTGCGCCGGTCACCCAGCTGAATGCACAGCCCAACGTGATCGTCGTTGCACCCGGGTTCGCCGGAAAATCCGTCAAGGACCTCATCGCACTGGCCCAGGCCAAGCCCGGCGAACTCACCTTCGCCAGCCCCGGCGCCGGTTCCGCGCCGCATCTCTCGGCAGAAATGTTCCAGCGTGCCGCGGGCATCCGCATGATCCACGTACCCTACAAGGGCATACCACCGGCCGTAACGGATGTACTCGGAGGACGCGTCACCATGCTGTTCACCACGACCATATCCGCCGCACCGCACGTCAATTCAGGCAAGATGCGCGCCCTCGCCATCACCAGCGGCAAACGGCTCGCCAGCATGGCGGATGTGCCCACCATCGGCGAAACGTTGCCGGGGTACCGCGCCGAAGCCTTCCAGGGAATGGTTGCACCGGCAGGCGTACCGCCCGCCATCCTCAACAAGCTGTCCGCCGAGGTCATCAGCATCATCAAGTCACCGGAGGTCGTGCAGATTTTCCAGCGCGACGGCGCCGAAGTCGTGGGCAGCACACCCCGTGAATTCACGGCATTCCTGAAGTCCGAAATGCAGAAGTGGAGCAAGGTCATCAAGGAAGCCGGCATCCAGCCGGATTGACCGGCTGAAATAGTCAAAGTTACCGGAGTCGATTTAATCTGGACGGATCGCGTTACCATGCCGCTCCGCAATAGCGACCAATACCTCAAACACCAAGGGCCGCTTTCGCGGCCCTTGGTGTTTACATCATAAGTATTTTATTT
>CAMBCD010000318.1 GCA_945863085.1 Bordetella parapertussis | reverse complement strand
TATTTTTTCTTGACAGCTTTTTTCTTTGCGGATTTTTTCGCAGTTACTTTCCTTTTTGCGGGTGCCTTCGGCTTCATGCCTTTGGCCAGCACACCCCGCAACCACGCCCAGGCCGCAGGCGCCCAGCTGCGTTCGTTTTTCGCCGCGATGTGGCCGTCATCCGCATAGACGCGGGCGACACGACCATCGGCCGGTCCCGACTCCAGCAGCATGTAAAGATTGCCGATGGGGGTCAGGTGGTCGATCTTGCCGTTGACCAGGTACATCGGCATGGTGAGTTTGTCGAGCAGGCCCTGGTCTTTCAGCGACCAGCGCAGGAATTCCCTGCGCTGTTCCTCTTCGGTGATTTCCTTCAGCGGCGGCCTTGTGCCGCGCGGACCGAACCAGTTGGTGCGCGCGCGTTCCATGGCGGCTGCACGCCATTCGGCGCGTTCTTCCGGCTCGCCCCAGTAACCGGCGCCCCCGGGCGCGCAGGCGATCAGGCCCTTGATGCGCGCATCGTGTGCAGCGAGGCGGATCACCCATAGTCCGCCACGGCTGACACCGAAGGCGCCGATGCGATTGCCGTCGATCTCGGGACGTTTCTGCAATACGTCCAGCGCGGCCTGCCAGGCGACCACCGATTCCGGCGCATGCGGGAAGGTGGTTTCACCGGTGCCTGGTGCATCGACGACCAGCGCCGCCATGCCCTGGGCAAGTGCACCTTCTGCATATTTTTCGCGGTCTTCCTTGTACATGTCGGCCCCGCACATCACCAGCACTGCAGGCACCTTGTTCGATTTTGATGCGCCCTTGGGCAAACGGAGGTAGCCGGTGGCTTTCATGCCGTTCTTTTTGACGGTGATGACTTCCGGCTGGTCGGGCAGCAGCGCGGCTGATTTGCGGTAACAACGCAGGTAATCCTCGTACGACTGCGCCTTGATCAGGCTCATGTTCGGCGGGCAGATCGAAGAACCGGACCAGTACGGCGAGGGGAAACGCGCGAGGCTGTAGTAGGTCTTGGCCTGGATATAGGCGGTGCGCGCGCTGATCTTGTCTTTGCGCGCGAGCAGCACATCGCCCTTTTTTTCGTATTCGGCGCCGACCGCGCTCCACACAGGCACCCAGTCTTCGTCCTCGGTGCTTTTTATTTTGGCGACCGTGTCGATCAGCAACTGCAGGTCGTCGATCAGGTTGAACCAGCGGCGGTAAAAACCGCCGATGGCGACGACAAAGGGATCCTCGTCGCCGCGGATCGGCAGTGAGGCGAGGATGGCGGATTTGTCCTTGCTGTTTGCTGCAGTTTTCATGGCTCCCCCGGGAAATTTTTGTATTGCGCGAGGCGCGTATTTTGGCGCACGGCCAATTTGGGCGCTACGCTGCCGGCGGATGTTGCGCTGCGTTTGATGTCAACTGTGGGCCTGACGGTAAGCCGTTGATTAAAATAAATTATTTTTTCTCCGGCAAAGACTTCCACCGATGCGGCGGCTTGGGCCACAATGCAGCTTCATCTGGAGGAGGTGACATGGCATCAGTATCAGGCATGACCACGCCGGCATTACGCCTGCGCGGTGTAGTGGTATTGGCGGCGTGTGCGTGGCTGCAGGCAGTTCCCGCGGCGGCCGCTTATCCCGAACGCCCGATCCGCATGATAGTGCCGCAGGCGATCGGCAGCTCAACCGACAACGCGGCGCGCATCGTTGCCGTGGAACTGGCACGCGAAATCAACCAGCAGATCGTCGTAGACAACCGGCCCGGAGGCGCGCTGCAGCTGGGCCTCGAGCTCACGGTGCAGGCGCCGGCCGATGGTTACACGGTGGCCTACGCGCCGATCGGTGCGTTGGCCATTGCACCCCATCTGCTGCAGAAACAATCGGTGAACGCAATACGCGATCTGGCGCCGGTCGGACAGACGGTCAGTGGCCATCAGATGGTGCTGGCGAGCCTGAAAACGCCGTTCACGAGCCTGAAGGAAGTCATCGAATATGCGAAAAAGAATCCGGGCAAGCTGTTGAACGGATCATCCAGCAATGGCGCGCCGGGGCACATCGGATTCGAATTATTGAAAACCATGACCGGCGTCAGGATTGTGCACGTGCCCTACAAGGGCGGCGCTGCCGCGCTGGTTGACCTGATGTCGGGACAGGTGCAACTGATGATGGAGGGCCTTAATTCGGTAACGCCACATGTCAAGGCCGGTCGTGTTCGCGGGCTGGCCGTCACCGGGCCGGGGCGGTCGCCGATTTTCCCGGACATACCGACGGTGGTCGAAGCCGGTGTTCCGGGATTCGTGATGACGGTGTGGCATGGCATGGTGGCGCCCGCCAAAACACCGCAGGCGATGATCAAGGTTCTTAATGCTGCGCTCAACAGGGCGATTACTTCGCCTGAAGGCGCACGGCGGATTGCTTCGCTGGGTTCCGAGCCGCATCCCGGAACGCCCGAAGAGTTCTGGAAACTGGTGCGCAGCGACCGTGAACGCTGGGGCGAGGTCATCAAACGCGCCGGCGCAAAAATTGACTGAGGCCCGGATGGTGTCCGGGCGCCACTGCTTCGTAAATAATTGTTTTTAAAAAATTAATTTACGGGTTGGGAGCGGCGATGAAAACAGCAAACAAGGTCTGGAGCGTCGCAGTGTGCGCGGCTTCCCTGCTGTGCGGCGGCATCATCACCCATCCGGCAAAACCGTACAAAAACATGACTGATGTGGTGAAGGTCGCCAGGGCAAAACCCGACACAGTGACTTACGGCACCATCGGCGCCGGCAGCCTTGGTCACCTTGCACTGGCACTCGCCGGGCAGACCGGTGGATTCAACATCGTGCACGTGCCGTACAAGGGCGTCACTGCTTATGCGTGGTGGGGCATTTTCACCACAGCGCGCACGCCGCCGTTGATACTCAAAAAATTCCACGGCGAAGTGTTCAAGGTGCTTGACCAGCCGGATGTGCGCAAACATCTCGGCGAGCAGCTTGGCATGGATCTCGTCGTCAGCAGTCCTGAAGAACTGCGGCTGTGGACGGCCAATGAGCTTGCCCGCTGGGGCCGGGTGATCCGCGACAACAATATAAAGCCCTGAACTGTTTTTCCATCGAGGAGGAGACAACATGAAAAGCATTGCATGCAGCATCCTGGCCGGCATCGCGCTGACAGCAGTGGCGACGATGCAGAACGCAGTTGCGCAAAACGCAGCTGTGCAAAATTATCCCGCGGGCAAACCGGTACGCATCATGGTCGGCTACGCGCCGGGTGGTGGCGTTGACACCACCGCGCGCATGATGGCGCAGGCGCTGGGTGAACTGTGGGGCAGCAACGTGCTGGTGGAAAACCGCCCCGGTGCGGCGGGCAACATCGCCACCGAAGCCACGGCCAAGGCGGCGCCTGACGGTTACACGCTGGTGTTGTGCAACATCGGTTCGCATGCGATCACGCCGGCACGGTTTTCCAAACGGCTGACCTATGATCCGGTCGGGGATTTTGCCTTCCCGATCAAGATCGGCGGCGTACCCAATATTTTCATGGTGCATCCGTCAATGCCGATCAAGACATTGCAGAACTACATCGACTATGCCAGGAAAAATCCGGGCAAGCTCAACTTTGGTTCCTCCGGCGTCGGCGCCTCACCTCACCTGTCGATCGAGCTTCTCAAGAGCATGACCAAGATCAACATCGTGCACGTGCCGTACAAGGGCGCCGCCCTTGCGCTGGCCGATGCGATGAGCGGCCACATGGAGTCCTCGGTGGGCAATCTTGCCGGCGCGCCGCTGGCCGCGGTCAAGGCCG
>CAMBCD010000317.1 GCA_945863085.1 Bordetella parapertussis | reverse complement strand
ATCTAGATCTAAAGCTTCGTTGGATTGATTCGGAGAATCTCGAAATTCTTTATCCGAAGAACGTGCCTTTTTATGGAACCCGCGCGACAAGTTCTCAAGGCACTACTACCATCGAGAATATCGAGTATTACAAACGAACTATAAAGCTTCGACTTGTTCCCGTTTCATAAAGATAATGACGCTTAACCTCTCGCTCAAGTGGACGCGCCGCAAGCGGCGCGCCTCTTACCTCAAACGTTAAAGCCACCTTAACATCCCCCGCTCGCCAGATTTAACCTCAGCGCTCCTGACTCACAATTGACATACCATAAATAGTATAGTCATAATAAGACATGTGGCGCATCGAGGAACACCGCCGGGTGGACAAAAAACTCTCGGGAGCGGTGCCGAAGGAAATCCTGATGCGTTATGAGAAATGGAAAGACATTGCCCGGCTCTCCGGCCCGCAGGGCCTGCGGGCGATCAAAGGATTCCACGACGAAGCGCTGGCTGGAGAATGGAAAGGCCATCGTTCATCACGATTGGGGCTGCAATGGCGGGTGATTTACCGGGTCGTGGCCGACGCCCTGTTGGTTCAGGTCGTTCAGGTCACAGCTCACGATTACAGGAGACCATGAAATGAAAGAATTTCGTCCCGCAAAAAAACGCATCGAAGTCTCGGTCGGCGAGTCAGTCCGCATCCTGCGCGAACTGCAGGAACTGAGCCAAAGCCAGCTTGCCGCGCTCACGGGGATTCCCCAGGCGACCCTGTCCGCCATCGAGAACGGCAGGGTCAACCTCGGGGTCGAGCGTGCCAAAGTACTGGCGAAGGCGCTTAGATGCCATCCGGCAGTACTTGTTTTCCCGGGCTGGGAAGTGCCGCTGGAATCTGCGGCGTAAGCGGCCAGGTTCTACATCACCAGTTCTACCAGGTAAGGCCCCGGCGTCGCCAACCCGCGTTTGAATTGCAGCGCCAGTTCATCCAGCGTAGTCGCCCGCCCCGCCTCCACGCCAAAGCCTTTGGAGATGGAAACCCAATCCAGATCCGGCCGGTCCAGTGTCAGCATCGCCTTCGCGTTATGCCCCGGCGCTGCAGCGCCGACATTGGCGAGTTCACCGATCAGGATTTTGTAAGCGCGGTTTGCAAAGATCACCACGGTGACGTCCAGGTTCTCGCGCGCCATGGTCCAAAGCGCCTGCTGCGTATAAAGCGCGCTGCCATCGCCTTCAAAAGCAATGACCTTGCGCTCAGGTGCAGCAATCGCCGCCCCCGTCGCCGCGGGCAATCCCCAGCCGATGGAACCGCCCATGATGTTCAGCCAGTCATGCGGCCGCGCGCCCATGGTCGCAGCGGTGAAGGCGCGGCCGCTGGTGACGGCTTCGTCGATGATGATCGCGTTTTCCGGAATCAGCGCGTTGAACAGGGCGCCGAGGCCGTCGAGGGTGATGTTGCCGGTGGGCAGCGCAGTGTCGTAGGCCGGCGCATTGCTGCGCGGCGCAATACCACGCGCACCCAGGGCATCGGCCAGTGCTTCCAGTGCCGCTTCAAGGTCGGCATCCGCACCGGCAACCTGGGTCACCGTGCAGCTTTCCGGCACCAGCACACTGGGTTTGCCGGGATAGGCAAAAAAGGACACCGGTGATTTTGCGCCGACCAGCAGCAGTTGCCGTACATCCTTCAGCATAGCCAGTGCATTGTCGACGACGAAGGGCAGTTGTTTGACCACCGCCCGCCCCGCGCCACGCTCCATGCGTGCATTGTTGTATTCGGAGATCAGTGTGCAGCCGGTTTTTGCGGCGATGCGCGCGGCGTAATCCAGTGCTTTGCCGCGCAGCGCTGCGCCGCCGAGCAGGATTGCTGCTGGCTGGCCGGCGGTCAGTGCGCGTACGCCATCGCTGATGGCACTGTCCGGCACACGCATCTGCGGCGCCGGTGCATTGACGATGGCCGGCCCTTCCGCATCACCCCATGCCGTATCCGCAGGCAGGATCAGTGTCGCGATCTGGCCCGGCGCTTTACGTGCCGCTTCCACTGCCCGCGCACCATCGGCTGCCACCGCTTGCGACGAACGCGACGTCAGCACCCAGTCCGACATCGGCCGCGCCACGCCTTCGATGTCGGCGGTCAGCGGTGCGTCATGTTTGATGTGATAACTCGCGTGCTCACCGACGATGTTGACGATCCCTGAGCGCGCCTTCTTGGCGTTGTGCAGATTGGCGAGACCGTTGCCGAGGCCCGGGCCGAGATGCAGCAGGGTCGCCGCCGGTTTGCCCGCCATGCGGTAATAACCATCGGCTGCACCGGTGACCACACCTTCGAACAGGCCGAGGATGCAGCGCACGCCTTCGACACGATCCAGCGCCGAGACAAAATGCATTTCCGAAGTACCGGGATTGGCGAAGCAGACATTGACGTCGCCGTTCAGCAGCGTGCGCACCAGGCTTTCTGCGCCATTCATAAAATATCCTTTAAAATCAAATATTTATAGTTATTCATCGTCGGCGCAGCGCCTTGCCGGCCATTGGAACGCAGTGAGTGGCCGATTCTGAATGACTTTGCTGGTCGCGTCAGCCATTTCCGTTCAGGCAGATTTTACAATAATCACGCACCGCGTTACTATTGCGCATGATCGAGTCGTTTCGCAGTGCTGAAACGCAAGCGCTGGCGCAAGGCGATCGCGTCAAACGTTTTGCCAACATCGCTGACGTGGCCCGCCGCAAACTTCGTCAGCTCGAAATCGCCGGGCGCCTGGATGACCTGCGGGTACCGCCGGGAAACCGGCTTGAGGCATTGAAAGACAACCGGGCCGGTCAGCACAGCATTCGCATCAATGAGCAATGGCGCCTCTGTTTTCGCTGGACGACATCGGGCGCTGAAGGCGTGGAAATTGTGGACTACCACTGAGAGGTAACCCTATGAGCAAACTTAATCCTGTGACCCCTGGCGAACTCCTGCTGGAAGAGTTCCTGAAACCCATGGGTATCACCCAGTACCGCCTCGCCAAGGAAATCGACGTGCCGGCACAACGCATAGGTGAAATTGTCGCCGGCCGGCGTTCCGTGACGGCCGATACCGATCTGCGCCTGTGCAAATTTTTCGGCCTTTCAAACGGCTACTGGTTGCGTGCGCAGGTTGCCTACGATACCGAAGTCGCGGAACGCGCCCTCGGCCGCACGCTGGCAAAAATCAAGCCTTGGACAGAACTCGCAACTCAATAAGACGCTGTTTAAACCCGTAAGCGGAGAATTTGATGCTGATCGTCGATTCACAAGTACACATCTGGGGCGCCAACACGCCTGAGCGGCCCTGGCCTGCGCGCGCGCATGCGCAGCGCGAAATCCCGCTGGGCCATGAACAACTGCTGAAGGACATGGACGAGGCCGGCGTCGACCGTGTGGTGATCGTGCCCCCGTCCTGGGAAGGTGATCGCAATGACCTCGCCATCGCCGCGGCCAGGGCACACCCGGACCGTTACGCAATCATGGGCCGCTTCAATCCCGAAGCGCCGGATGCGCGCAGCGCGATCAAGACCTGGCTCCAGCAACCCGGCATGCTCGGCATGCGATTCGCATTCCACATCCCCGTGCTGCAGCAGCCGCTGGTCGAGGGCAAGTTCGACTGGGTGTGGGCTGAAGCCGAAAAACTCGGCATCAAGCTGATGGTGCTGGTGCCGCAGAATTTTGTGCACGCCATCGACGACGTGGCCGCGAAGTATCCGGATCTCAAAATCATCATGGACCACATGGCGCTGACCAGCGGCAAACCGGAGGAAGAAACCTTCCGCGA
>CAMBCD010000316.1 GCA_945863085.1 Bordetella parapertussis | reverse complement strand
ATCGCCAAACGCTGCACGCGGGGCCTGACGCTGGGCAAGAGCAGGCTGCCGCATTTTCCGACGCCGGAAAACGTCAGCCTCGAGCAGCATCTGCGCGAGCAGGCGGGCGCGGGTCTCGATGCGCGCATGGTCGAGTTGTATCCGGATGCGGCGGAGCGCGCGAAGCAGGATCCGGTCTATCGCGAGCGGCTGGAGTTCGAGATCAAGACCATCCTGCAGATGGGTTTTCCGGGTTATTTCCTGATCGTTGCCGATTTCATCAATTGGGCGAAACAGAACGGTGTGCCGGTGGGTCCGGGCCGGGGTTCCGGAGCCGGCTCACTGGTGGCGTACAGCCTTGGCATCACTGACCTTGATCCGCTGCGCTACAACCTCCTCTTCGAGCGTTTCCTCAATCCGGAGCGGGTGTCGATGCCCGACTTCGATATCGATTTCTGCCAGGACGGCCGTGATCGCGTCATTGATTATGTGAAGACACGTTACGGTGCGGATTCGGTATCGCAGATCGCAACCTTCGGCACCATGGCAGCGAAGGCGGTGGTGCGTGACGTTGGCCGCGTGCTCGACCTCGGTTACAACTTCTGCGACGGGCTGGCCAAGCTGATCCCGTTCCAGCCCGGCAAACACATCACGCTGGAAGAGGCACGCAAGATGGAACCGCAGCTCGCCGAGCGCGAGAAAAAAGAGGAAGAGGTTGCCGAGCTGCTGGAGCTGGCCGGCACACTCGAGGGACTCACGCGCAACGTCGGTATGCATGCCGGTGGTGTGCTGATCGCGCCGGGCAAACTGACGGATTTCTGCCCCTTGTATGTCGCCGATGCTTCGAACGCGGCGGTGAGCCAGTTCGACAAGGACGACGTGGAGTCGATCGGCCTCGTGAAGTTCGACTTTCTCGGTCTGTCCACGCTGACCATCCTCGACTGGACGCTGCGCTACATCAGGCAGCTCAACCCGGCGTCCGATCTCAAGCTCGAGAAGCTGCCGCTGGATGACAAGGCCGCGTACGAGATTTTTGCCCGGGCCAATACCTCGGCCGTGTTCCAGTTTGAATCGCGCGGCATGCGTGACATGCTGAAAAGCGCCAAACCCGACCGCTTCGGCGACATCATCGCGCTGGTCGCCCTGTACCGCCCGGGACCGATGGAACTGATCCCGGAATTCTGCGCGCGCAAACACGGCAAACGGTTCAGCTACCCTGATCCCCGGGTCGAAAGCATCCTCTCCGAAACCTACGCCATCATGGTTTACCAGGAGCAGGTGATGCAGATGGCGCAGATCATCGGCGGCTACAGCCTCGGCGGCGCCGATCTGCTGCGCCGCGCGATGGGCAAGAAAAAGCCCGAAGAAATGGCCGAACACCGCGGCCTGTTCCGTGATGGTGCGGCGAAAAACGGCCTCGACCAGCGCAAGGCCGACGAACTGTTCGACCTGATGGAAAAATTCGCCGGTTACGGCTTCAACAAGTCG
The DNA here is from genome assembly GCA_945863085.1 of Bordetella parapertussis. The sequence continues at coordinate 2,313 of CAMBCD010000316.1, read as the reverse complement.
CATGCCGCTGCCTACGCGCTGGTCGCCTACCAGACCGCGTACATGACGGCGCACCACCCGGCGGCGTTCATGGCGGCCAACATGTCGGCGGTGATGAATGACACCGACAAGGTGCAGCAACTGGTCGATGACGCGCGCGACAACAACCTCGAAGTGCTGGCGCCCGACGTCAACTCCGGCGGTTACCGTTTTGCGCCGGTCGACGAAAAACGCATTCGTTACGGCCTGGGTGGCATCAAGGGCACCGGCGAAGGTGCGATCCAGCAGATCGTCGAGGCGCGTACATCCGGCGGGCCGTTCAGGGACCTGTTCGATTTCTGCCACCGCGTCGACAAACGCGTGGTCAACCGGCGCGTGGTCGAGTCGCTGGTGCGCGCGGGTGCTTTTGACGGCGTCAACGACAACCGCGCGGAGCTGATGGCCTGCGTTGGCCTCGCGCTGGAAAGTGCCGAGCAGGCGAGTCGTTCCGCCTCACAGAACAGCCTGTTCGGCGACGCCGTGGATGCGCCAAGGGTGGTGGCGCCGGTCAATATCGCACGCTGGAGCAAAAAAGAGCTGCTGCAGAACGAAAAGCTGGCGCTGGGTTATTACCGCAGTGACCATTTGTTCAACGTTTATCGCGACGAAGTGCGGCGCATGGTCAGCAAAAAACTCGGCGACCTGCAGACTGCCAGCGACATCGGCGGACGAACGGCGAACATCGCCGGCGTGGTGCTGTCGGTGCGTGTGCAGAACACCGCCAGCGGCCGCATGGGTATCGTGACCCTGTCCGATGACAGCGGCAAACATGAGGTGGTGGTGTTCCGCGAGGTGTTCGACCGCCATCGCCACAAGCTGCGTGAGGATGAACTGCTGGTGATCGAAGTGCGCGGGCGCCAGCGTTACCGCAGTGCCGAATCCGAAGGGGAGAACGGTAACGGCGGCGGTGACAACTCGTTGCGGCTGGAGGCGATGGACATCATGGACCTCAACGAGGCGCGCAACCGTTACGCCCGCGGCATCCGCCTGACCTGCAACGGCCAGTCCTCGGGCAGCAAACTGAAAGAGCTGCTCGGGCCGCACCGCCAGGGCCGCTGCACGGTGGCGATCGAATACATGAGTAACGGTGCGCGATGCGAAGTGAAGCTGGGGGCGGACTGGCAGGTCAATCTCAATGAAGACCTGCTGCGCTCGCTGGGCGAATGGCTGAAGCCGGAGAACGTGAATATTGTTTATGGCGCTGAATAATCGGCAGCACACCGTGCTGGCGGCGGGTTTTTCCGCTTTGCTGATGATTGCGGGATTGGCCGCCGCCGGCGAAGTCGAGTGGAAAATGTACACCGACCAGGCCAACCTGCATCTGCAGCGCGGCAGCCTGCAGCAGGCGGAGTTGTTTGCGCGAGAGGCGATCACAGAGGCCGAACGCAGCTTCGGCCGGAAACACCGGGCCTACGACCAGAGCATCGCCACGCTCGGTCTGGTGCTGCGTTTTGCGCAGCGTTACCCCGAAGCCGAAAAGGAATTTCGTCGCGCGCTGGTGTTGCGCGAGAAGGCGCTGGGGCCGCGCGACCCGGCGGTGGCCATCCTGCTCAACAACCTTGCCGATGTGGTGCAGGCGCAGAAAAAATACGCCGAGGCCGAGAAGCTGCATCGCCGCGTGCTCGCGATATTCGAAAAAACCTGGGGCGATGATCCGAAAACCGCAGCCAGCCTGAATAATCTCGGCGCAACACTGCATGCGCAGGGTCGAAATGCCGAAGCTGAACCGGTATTGCGCCGCGCGCTGCTGATGAAGGAAAAAACGCTGGGGCCGACCAGTCCCAGTGTTGCGCACACACTGAACAACCTGGCGCAGGTGCTGGAGGCGCTGGGGCGCAAGGCGGAGGCCGGCAAACTTGCAGCTCGCGCCGCGGCGATCCACAAGGGCGTTAATGCCGCCGTGAAAAGCTGACGGAAGGGCTCAGGGACGGGCCGCAGGGCGATCTTATTTAAATTATTGATTTTGAATATAATTTTATAATGTCTGGCGGATCTCGAAACGACCACGGAAGTCCTCGGCCGCCGCCACAGTACTGACCGCAACGCCACTGACCTGAGACGCGCGCGGCCCGCGCTGCGCGCATTCGATAATCGCCGCGACCGCAGCAGGCGGTCCCTGCACCATCGCTTCCACGCTGCCGTCATTGTAGTTGCGCACCCAGCCACAAACGCCTAGTTGCAGTGCCTTGTATTCGAGGTAATTGCGATAACCCACACCCTGTACGCGGCCGCGAACAGTAAGGTGGCGGGTGATGGTCTCACTCATGAGTGACGAGGGCTCCTGTTGCAGTGTTG
>CAMBCD010000315.1 GCA_945863085.1 Bordetella parapertussis | reverse complement strand
TATACCGTGCATGCCGAGATTCCCGGCGTAAAAAAGGAAGAGATCCACGTCACCATCGATGCCGACCAGATCGCGATCAGCGCTGAAACGCGCAACGAACGCGAAGTGAAGGAAGGCGAACGAGTGCTGCGCGCCGAACGCCACTACGGCAAAGTCTACCGCGCGTTCACGCTCGGCCAGGCCGTCGATGAAGACAAGGCCGTGGCGAAGTATGCCGATGGCGTGCTGGAACTGACGCTGCCGAAAAAAGCCGCGGCCAGCGCCCGGCGCCTGTCCATCAACTGAGCATCAACTGAGCATCAACTGAACGAAACAGTCTGACCGGCAGTAGTACATAGACATAGCATAGGAGAAAGGCGGCGGGCCAAAAGGCCTGCCGTCTTTTTTATCGTCAGGTAGAATGAGTGAACCCTCACATTTACTCCTTGTTTCAACCCTTATTTCACCCATTAGTCCGACGGTTCCCGCGCATGCCACTCTCCGCCAATAACGCCGCCAGCAAGGCAAAAACCCTGGCCGAAGCCCTGCCCTACATCCAGCGTTTCCACGGCAAGACCATCGTCATCAAATACGGCGGCAACGCGATGACCGACCCCGCACTGAAGGAAGGCTTTGCACGCGACGTCGTGCTGCTGAAGGTGGTGGGCATGAATCCGGTGATCGTCCACGGCGGCGGGCCGCAGATCGACGACCTGCTGAAACGCGTCGGCAAGAAGGGCGAGTTCATCCAGGGCATGCGTGTCACCGACGCCGAAACCATGGATGTCGTCGAGATGGTGCTCGGCGGCCAGGTCAACAAGGAAATCGTCAACCTGATCAACCGCTGCGGCGGCAAGGCGGTGGGCCTGACCGGCAAGGACGGCGGGCTGATTCGCGCGCGCAAGATGAAAGTGCGCGGCGCGCCAGGCAGCGACGAGATGGTCGATATCGGGCAGGTGGGCGAGGTCGAGAGCATCGATCCGGCGATCGTCAACCTGCTGCACACCGAGGATTTCATTCCGGTGATCGCCCCGGTGGGCGTCGGCGCCAACGGCGAGTCCTACAACATCAACGCCGACCTGGTGGCCGGCAAGGTCGCGGAAATCCTCAAGGCGGAAAAACTGATCGTGCTGACCAACACCGCGGGCGTGCTCGACAAGAACGGCAATTTGCTGACGGGCCTCACCGCACGCAAAGTCGATGAACTGTTTGCCGACGGCACCATCCACGGCGGCATGCTGCCCAAGATCGGCTCGGCGCTGGATGCCGTCAAAAACGGCGTCAATACCTGCCACATCATCGACGGCCGCGTCGAACACGCGCTGCTGCTGGAAATCCTCACCGATGAAGGCGTGGGCACGCTGATCAAGCGCCGCTGACCCGTCGCAGTGTCATGACCTCCAATGTGGCGTGGATATTCGATCTCGACAATACCCTGCACAATGCGACGCCGCATATTTTTCCGCACATCAACCGCGCGATGACTGCCTACCTGCAGCAGCATTTGCAGCTCGATGCGCAGGCAGCCGGAGAACTGCGGCGCCATTACTGGCAGCGTTACGGCGCGACGCTGCTCGGCCTGACCCGCCACCATGGAACCGACCCGGGGCATTTCCTGTGGCATACCCACCAGTTTCCGGACCTGCGGCGCATGGTGGTCGGTGAACCGCTGCTGCGCCATGCGCTGCGCCGCCTGCCGGGCCGAAAGTTCGTGTTCTCCAACGCGCCGGTACATTACGCAAAAGCGGTACTGGACGTGCTTGGCATCGGAAACCTGTTCGATGAGGTGTTTTCGATTGAGCGTGTACGTTTCCGTCCCAAGCCCGACGCCTACGGTTTTTTGCGCCTGTGCCGCACCCATCACCTGCGGCCGCGACGCTGTATCATGGTCGAGGATTCGCTGGAAAACCTGCGCACCGCAAAAAGGCTGGGCATGAAAACGGTCTGGGTATCAAGCGCGAAGCGAGTGCCGGGTTATGTTGATGTGCGCGTCCCCGGGATTTCCAGAATTTCCAATTACGCAGCAACACTGTACTGAGGCAACGCATGGCACGCAGCGGCGAACGCAAGACCCAGATTCTGCAGACCCTGGCGCAAATGCTCGAGGGGCCGTCAGCGGAGCGCATCACCACGGCGGCACTCGCGGCGCGCATCGAAGTTTCCGAGGCGGCGCTCTATCGCCACTTCAAGGGCAAGGCCGACATGTTTGCCGGCCTGATTGATTTCGTCGAACAGACGTTGTTCTCGCTGATCAACAAGATCACCACCGAGGAGCAGAGCGGGCTGCGCCAGACCGAGGCCATCATCACCATGCTGCTCGGTTTTGCGCAGAAGAACCGCGGCATGACGCGGGTGCTGATCGGTGATGCGCTGGTCACCGAGGACGAGGCGCTGCAGGCGCGCATCAACCAGATCCACGACCGTATTGAGGCCGCGCTGAAGCAGGCCTTGCGCTTCGCGGTGACGCAAAAGGAAGTGGCCGAAGACGTTGATCTCGCAGCGCAGGCCAACGCGTTGATGAGTTTTGTCGCCGGGCGCTGGCATCAATACGCAAAAAGCGGATTTCGCCGCGATCCGGTGGAATTCTGGCAGCGGCAGTGGAAGCAGCTGATGGAAGGTGTGCTGGCCTGATCACCCATTCAAGACGAGGAGCAAGACATGGCAGAAGTGACTACACAGCAACTCGCGCAACTGATGATCGGCGTGGCGCGTGCGCAACTGGCGATTGTTGATTCAATCGAAAATTCCAAAGCCGGATTCAAATTCACCCATGTCCGGCCGACGCTGGAAACCGCGTCGCGGATCCGCTCCAATCACGCGGAAACGCTGGCCGATTTTCCGTCGCGCCTGCTGTTGCAGATGATCAGTCGCAATGCGCCGGATCTGGAGCGCGTGACGCGTGATCTCGAGGCCCTGGTCAGTGGTCGCCCCGTGGCCGCAGGAGGCGCTCCTGCCACTGATTCACTGGACATGACGACCTGAGGCTATCACTGCCCGAAGCGGTACCGGGCCCTGGAACGATGGCGCCGGGCCGAAGCTGCGCCGGCCTTGAAGCAGTCAGCGCCTTGCGCAGACCGCGCAGGCAGGATCTTTTTTCAGGTTGATGGTGCGCACGTCCATGCCCAGTGCGTCGAGCAGCAGCAAGCGCCCGGTCAGCGGTTCTCCGGCACCGATCAGGATTTTCAGCGCTTCGGCGGCCTGCATCGCGCCGATGATGCCGACCAGCGGTGCGAACACCCCCATCACCGCGCAGCGCATCTCCTCGGTTTCACCCGCTTCCGGAAACAGGCAGGCATAACACGGCGAATCCGCGCGGCGCAGGTCGAATACCGCAAGCTGTCCGTCAAAACGGATGCCGGCACCCGACACCAGCGGTTTGCGCGCCGCTGCGCAGGCGCGGTTGACCGCGTGGCGGGTCGCGAAATTGTCGCTGCCGTCGAGCACCACATCGGCCGCGGCCACCAGTGACTGCAATTTTTCCCCGGCAACACGTTCGGCCACGGCGTTGATGCGGATCGCGGGATTGAGGCCGTGCAGGGTGTTGCTTGCCGAATCCACCTTTTTGGCGCCGACCGCCGCTTCGCGATGCACGATCTGGCGTTGCAGGTTGGTCAGGTCAACCGTATCACCGTCGCAGATCGTCAGTGTGCCGACGCCCGCGGAGGCCAGGTACAGCGCGGCCGGCGAACCGAGGCCGCCGGCGCCGATCAGCAGTGCGTGCGCATCGAGCAGGCGCTGCTGGCCCTCGATGCCGATTTCCGGCAGCAGGATGTGCCGGCTGTAACGCAGCAGTTGATGGTCGTCCATGGCGCGAATCTATCCGTT
>CAMBCD010000314.1 GCA_945863085.1 Bordetella parapertussis | reverse complement strand
CCGCAGGCGTGGTGATAGCCGATCAGGATCACCACCAGCACCAGCTTGGCATGCAGCCAGCCGCCGCTGATGCCGTAACCCAGCCACAGCCAGAAACCAAACAGCAGCGCCAGTCCGGCCAGCGGGGTCATGAAGCGGTAGAGCTTGCGCGCCATCAGCAGCAGGCGGGCGCGGGCCGCCGTGTCTTCTTCCATCGCCAGGTTGACCAGGATGCGCGGCAGGTAGAACAACCCGGCAAACCAGGAGATCACGAACAGCAGGTGCAGGGATTTGATCCAGAGCATGATGCGAGTTTACTTCAGCAGCCGGCGCCGGGTCAGGGCCAGCGCGACATAAAACCCGGCGACGGCATAAGCAGCAAGGACCGCGATATGCAGCGGCCATGTCGCCGGTACTTCACCGTTGACCAGCGGGCGGGCGAGGCTGACGGCATGGGTCAGTGGCAGCAACTGTGCCGCGACCTGGGCCGCGGCCGGCAGCTGGTCGAGCGGGAAAAATACGCCGCACAGCAGCATCATCGGCGTCACGCACAGTGTGAAGTAATACATGAAAAAATCGTAGCTCGGCGACAGCGCGGTCATGATCAGGCCGAGGCCGGCAAAAGCCAGCCCGGTCAGGAAAATCAGCGGCACCACGGCGAGCGCCAGCGGTGACGGTACCAGCCCGAGCACGGTGGCAACGATCAACACCGCGCTGCCGGAGAGAAAACTCTTGCTGGCGGCCCAGACCAGTTCGCCGAGCACCACATCATCCAGCGTCAGCGGCGCGTTGAGGATGGCTTCCCAGGTTTTTTGCATTTGCATGCGCGAAAACGCCGAGTACATGGCTTCGAAGGACGCACTCATCATGGTGCTGGAGCAGATGATGCCGGCGGCGAGAAATGCGATGTAGGACATGCCGCCGACGTCCTCCAGCATGCGGCCGAGGCCGTAACCGAGGCCAAACATGTAGAGCAGCGGATCGGCGAGGTTGCCGAGCATCGACGGGATGGCCAGCTTGCGCCATACCAGCAGGTTGCGCCGCCAGACCTGCGCGAAACGCAGGCTGAATCGGGGCGGGGCCCAGTGATTTCTGCTGCTCATGTCAGTCGCGCAGCTCGCGGCCGGTCAGTTTCAAAAACACGTCTTCAAGGCTGGCGCGGCGGTGCAGATAGCGCAGGTCGCCGCGGGCGTCGAGGTCGGTGATCAGCGGCGCCGGATCATGGGTGTAGCAAAAAATGGTTTCGCCGGTGGCTTCGCAGCGTTCTGCGTGGCTGCGGCCGAAACGGTCGGCCCAGTCCGGCGCGCCTTCGCCATACACTTCAACCACCTGCGGTTCGATGTGTTGGGCGATCAGCGACTGTGGCTCACCTTCGGCGATGATTTTGCCATGGTCCATGATCGCGATCCGGCTGCACAGGCGCTCGGCTTCTTCCATGAAGTGCGTGGTCAGCAGCAGCGTCTTGCCCTGCTTCAGCAGATTGCGCAGCCGTTCCCAGATCACATGCCGCGCCTGCGGGTCGAGCCCGGTGGTCGGTTCGTCGAGAAATATCAGTTCCGGATCATTGATCAGTGCGCGTGCCAGCGTCAGCCGCCGTTTCATGCCGCCGGACAGGGTCTGGATGCGCGCATCGGCGCGGCTGGCGAGTCCGGCGAAATCGAGCAGGTCGGGGATGCGCGCCCGCAGGGTCGCATCGGGAATATCGAAGTAGCGGCCGAAAATCAGCAGGTTCTCGCGTATCGTGAAATCCGGATCGAGGTTGTCGAATTGCGGCACGACACCGATGCGCATCCGTGCTTCACGCGCCTGTTCTGGCACCGGCCGGCCCAGTACGGTGATGCTGCCGCTGTCGGGATCAGTCAGGCCCAGGCACAGCCGCAGTGTGGTTGTTTTGCCGGCACCGTTGGGGCCGAGCAGGCCGAAACATTCGCCGGGCTGCAACGCAAAATCCACGCCACAGACCACTTCGCGGTCACCATAGGATTTACGCAGCCTGGCGGCCGCCAGCGGTGTGATGGCGTTCATGCGCAATGGCGCTGGACGATCTGCGCAAGCACATGCAGCCGGCCGTGGAAAAAATGTTCACCGCCGGGGACCACCACCAGCGGCAGTTGTTGTGGCCGCGCCCAGTCAAGCACTGCGGCCAGCGGCACGACATCGTCGACTTCGCCGTGGATCACCAGGGTGTCAGACGGCACGGTGGCCGCCGGGAAACGGTTGACCGCAGGGCCGACCAGCACCAGCCGCTCGGCAGGCAATACTTGTGCGACCCGTGTCTGCACAAAGGCGCCGAAGGAAAATCCGGCGAGCAGCAGCGGCAGGTCACCGAAGCGGGATGTGGCGTAACGCGCGACGGCGAGGATGTCTTCGGTTTCGCCGATGCCTTGGTCGAAGCTGCCTCTACTTTCGCCGACGCCGCGGAAATTCGGCCGGATCGCCACGTAACCGAGGCCGAAAAAGGTCTTGGCCAGCGTGGTGACGACCTTGTTGTTCTTGGTGCCACCCTGCACCGGATTGGGATGCGCGATCAGTGCGATGCCGCGCCGCGGCTCGCCGGGATCATTGAGATCGGTTGCCAGTGCGCCAGCCGGACCGTCAACGACCAGGCGTTCCAGTGACGACGGCGGCATCGGGCGTAATTCGGTCACAGGCATGGAGTAAACAGTGGTGTGTAACGGGACAGCGGTGTCGTGCGGAACCGGATTTTCGGCTCAGATTTTCAGCCGCTCGACGATGCGGCCGTGCTGCAGGTGTTCACTGACGATTTCGTCGATGTCTTCGCGGTCGACATAGGTGTACCAGACCGCTTCCGGATACACCACCAGCACCGGACCTTCGTCGCAGCGGTCGAGACAGCCGGCCTGGTTGATGCGCACCTTGCCCGGACCGGACAGCTTCAATGCCTTGATTTTCTGCTTGGCATAGTCGCGCATGTCCTGCGCGCCATGGTCGGCGCAGCAACGCGCGCCGCCTTCGCGCTGGTTGCAGCAGAAAAATACATGGTGTTTGTAGTGGCTCATGGGATGACAAACAGGGTGACAAAAGGGGCGACAAACCGGGCAACAAACGAGAAAACAAACGGATGGCGGTGTGCAGGGCGGATTATACCCGCCGTGCAGGGCTTCCTAGCGGCGCGAGTATTTGCGTGCCGAGCCTCTGGCAAGGGCCACTGGATATTTGCGCGCGTTGACGGCCATTTTGCGCTGTGCCGCCTGCAGAATATCGATTCCGAGCACGTCGCTCAGGCGCAGCAAATAGAGCAGCACGTCGGCAACCTCCTCCTCCACGGCGTGACGTTCGCGTCCGGCGAGTTGCGCGCTTTGTTCAGGCGTCAGCCACTGGAAACATTCGAGTAATTCAGCCGCTTCTACACTGAGTGCCATGGCCAGGTTTTTCGGTGTGTGGAACTGCGGCCAGTCCCGGGCTTCGGCGAATCGGCGCTGTTGATTGCGCAGGCTGGCCAGCGTGGGCCGGCGGGTGGTCTGGCGTGTCATGGCGGATATCCGGATCAGAAGTTGGATGAACGGCGGGCGGGCAGGCTGTACAGGGCAAACAGCATCGCCAGAAACGGCCACAGGTCGGACAAGGCGCGCGTCATGCTGGCAAAACTGAGAATGTGGCTGCTATGGCCAAGCAGCAGGTACGACGGTGCCGGGCGGTACGGATTTTCCGGAATGATGTTGACCAGGACCACGGCGCCGGCCAATGCCAGGAATGCCACCGCCGCGCGGCCACGGTGCGGCAGACGCGTCAGTACCAGCAACAGTACCAGGGCCGCGGCGCCACCCATGCCGGCACCCGGGGTCAGCCAGCTCCAGGGATTCGGCGCGCGCAGGA
>CAMBCD010000313.1 GCA_945863085.1 Bordetella parapertussis | reverse complement strand
TTGAGCGCCGTGAACAACGACGGTGATCGGCTCTCGGCGGACATCAGGGAATGGCGACCTGTTGCAGCAGGCGTGCCACGAGGTCGCTGCGGCTCGCGCCACCGAGTTCGCCGGAGGGGCTCAGCCGGTGCGCGATGATGGCCGGCAGTACGGTCTGCAGGTCTTCCGGCACGACATGATTGCGGTCATCCATATAGGCCCAGGCGCGGGCGCCGTGCAGCATCGCCAGTGCTGCGCGCGGCGACAGTCCGTGCTCGAAATCAGGCGCCTGGCGGGTGTGATTGACCAGCGCCTGCAGATAGTCGAGCAGGGCGGGTGAAGCATGAACCTGCTGCACTTCATACTGCAACCGGGCGAGGCCTTCGGGTTCGAGGCGGGGTTTCAGATTGCCCAGCAGTTCGCGCCGGTCGATGCCGTTGAGCAAGGCGCGTTCAGCCTCTGCGTCCGGATATCCGAGTTCGATGCGCATCAGGAAACGGTCAAGCTGCGATTCGGGCAGCGGAAAGGTGCCGATCTGGTGCGAGGGATTCTGCGTTGCAATCACGAAAAACGGCCGCGGCAGCTGCCGGGTTTCGCCTTCGGTGGTGACCTGGTTTTCCTCCATGGCTTCCAGCAATGCGCTTTGCGCGCGTGGCGTGGCACGGTTGACCTCGTCGGCGAGCACGACATTGGTGAATACCGGTCCGGGATGGAATTCGAAGCTGCCGCTGTCGCGGTTGTAGACGGATACGCCGAGGATATCGGCCGGCAGCAGGTCGCTGGTGAACTGGATGCGCTGGAATTTCAGGCCCAGTGAGGTCGCAATGGCGTGCGCCAGCGTGGTTTTGCCGACGCCCGGTACATCTTCAATCAGCAGGTGGCCGCGGGCCAGCAGGCAGGCGATAGCCAGCCTGATCTGCTGCGATTTGCCGAGAATGATGCTGTTGATCTGTTCGGCAACCGCATTGATCTGTGAAGGCATGGCAGGGAGGCTTTCTGAAGTATGAACGGAAAGGTGACAAAAAAATATGGACTGCAACGAATTAGACAAGGTGATGGCGCAATTATAAGATGAACCATCTTGTTCCAGTGTCCATGACAGCCGGGCCAGATATCAAAAGGTTGTGACAAATTCATCGAGGAGGGGGACGTTGCAGAACAGCGGTGATGCGCGCAATGCCCGATCTCTGACCGGCCGCCTGCCTGCGAGCCTGCACAATCCGCGCTATGTCCTGACGCTGGGCGCATTGTTGCTTGGTGCTGCCATACTTGTTGCAAACGAGGTGGCGATCCACAGAGCCAATACCGCCGCCGCCCAAACCGCGGAGCGACTCACCGAAACGCTGTCAAGGGCGTTGCGCGATCAGATGGAGGCGAGGCTGGCTGCAGCCGAGGGCCTGGTGCGGCTGATTGCCGCGGAAGCACGGCGCGATGGACTGGTTGTTGCGGCTCTGCACATGTCAAGGATCGTGGCGGGAAGAAACGCAAAGTTTGCCGATTTCACGCTTTTTGACGCGACTGGCGCCAAAGTCTGGGAAAACCAGTCGATGGTGACTCCGCCAGAGGTCATTGCCACGCATTTTTCCGCGCACCGGAGAGATGGCCCCGGGGTGCATGTCAGCCCGGCAAGGCAGTCCGGCAATGCCGACGACTGGTTTTTGCATCTGAGTTATCCGCTCAAGGATCGCGCCGACAAGTTGCTGGGCATTACCCTGGTGACAGTCCATGTTTCCCAATTGCAACGGATTCGCGACGAGATGAACCTGGGTGCGGGCAGCATGGTGTCCTTGCTCAGGAAAGACGGAATATTGATTGCCGGCATGAGCGGGGACCTTGTGATTGCCGGTGATGACCTGAGCGGCAACGAAGGGTTCCGGCCGGTGTTGCAGCTGACCCAGGGGTGCCGGACAGGAAGGCTGACCAGCCCCCTGGATGGCATCGAACGCATCAGCAGTTTTTGCGTAACGGATAACCACCCCTTGCTGGTGGGGATCGGCGTGAGCGCCAACACGGCAATGGCCGGCAGCCGCATGACTGCCATGCGCTATCGCATCATCGCCGGGCTGCTGGTCGGGTTGCTTGCTGCGGGCACGCTGGTGCTGCTGGTATTGCTGGCCCGGCAGCAGGCGACACAAAGCGCATTGCGCAACAGCGAATCCCGCTTCAAGGCGCTGAATGCGCTGGGCTCTGACTGGTATTGGGAAGCGGACGCGGAATACCGGGTAACGCAGATGTCCGAGGGTTTTTCCCGCCTGACAGGCAGGTCTGCCGGGGAAGTGCTGGGTAAATCACGCTGGGAAATCACGTTTATCACACCCCTGGGGTCCGATTGGGCAGCCCACAAGGCGGTGATTGCCCATTCTGCGCCTTTCCGCAGCCTGACCCTGCGCTACACCAGCCCCCAGGGTGTGGTGACTTACGGCAGCATCAGCGGTGAACCGGTTTTCCGTGACGACGGCACCCTTGCCGGGTACCGGGGCGTGGGCAATGACATTACCGCCGAGGTTGTACTTGGGCAGCAATTACGCATGCAGCATGATGTTGCGCGCATCCTGACCCAGGAAAAAGAGCAGGGCCAGGCGATACAAAAAGTGATCGAAACCATTTGCCGCACCATGGAATGGAGCTGGGGCGCGCGCCGGCATATCGATCCTGAAACACTGATGCTGACCTGCCATGAATACTGGCTGGCGCCCAGCATCCGGGCGGATTCGTTTGTCGAGTTTGCGCGGGCCCCCAGAATGGCCAATATGAAAACGGGAACGGTCAGTCTTGCCGTCTCGCGCAATGAAATTGTCTCGTACACGGATGTTACGCAGCAGAGCGAGCGGCGGCGATATTTTGCCGAGCAAGCCGGATTGCGCGGTGCCGTCGCCGTCCCCATCCGGCGCAGCCGCGATACCGAGGATGCCCTGGAGTTCTTCAGCGAACGCGTCGAGGCACTTGACCAGGTGATGCTTGACACCCTGGAAGTGATCGGTCGCGAGATCGGCCAGCTGATGGATCGCGCCGAGGCGCAGCAAACCAGCACCTACCTCGAACGCGAACGCCGCCACCTGCTGGACATGCTGGAACTGCAGCTGGAGCACATGCCGGTGGCCTGCCTGCTGCAGGATCAGGATTTCCGCATGGTGTACTGCAATCCCGCCGCAGAACGGATTTTCGGCTATGCGACCGATGAGTTGCGAGGACGGGATATTGCGGAACTGATCGTGCCGGATGCGGTGCGCGAACAGGTGTCGGCGCGACGGGCCCGCCTGCAGGCCGGCGACATGAATGTCACGGGCAGCAATGAAAATATCCGCAAGGACGGCAGTCGCATCATCTGCGAATGGAGCAACACGCCGCTGACCGACGAATCCGGAAAATTTACCGGGGTACTGGCCACTGCGCAGGATGTCACGGAGCGCATGAAAATGGTCGAGGCACTGGAGGCTGGCGAAGAACGTTATCGCCGGATTTTCGCCGCGACGCCGCTGCCGATGTGGGTGACGGAAGCGCATTCCCCGAATTTTCTTGCCGTCAACGATGCGGCGGTCGAGAAATACGGTTATACGAACGAAGAGTTCCAGGCCATGAGCGCTCTTGACCTGCAGGTCGCAGAGGATCGCGAAATGGTGGAACAGCAATTGCTCCGACGCGACCCGGCGCAACCGGCCCATTTCGAGCGGCGGCATGTCACCAAGAGCGGGCAGGTCATCACCGTTGAGATTACTGCACAGCCTTTCCAATATGGCGGCCAGTCGGCGCGACTTATTCTGGCCATGGATATCACCGACCGCCGGCTCGGTCAGTTGGCTCTGGAGGAGAGCGAAGCTCGGTTCCGGGCGGTGTTCGAACAGGCATCGGTGGGCATTGCGATCCGGGCATTATCGCT